>JAKIUX010000104.1 GCA_021647345.1 Hydrogenimonas sp. | reverse complement strand
CTGCTTAAGAATAAGCTCTTTTGCCTCTTCGTGAACCGTAAGCGCTCTGCCAGTGAAGACTTTGGCCGCTATCTCTCTTGTTAGATCGTCGGGAGTCGAGCCGATTCCTCCAAAACTGAACATTACACTTTTTGGGTCGCTTTTTATTAGCTTGAAAATATTCTCAATAAGCTTTTTGTCGTCGCAAATGGTGAAGGAGGCGTAGAGCTTCTCTCCTCTTTTTAGAAGTTCAGAGGAGAGAAAGTCAAAATGCCTGTCGGCTCTTCGGCGGTTGAGTATTTCAGATCCGATTATGACCTGATAGAAGTGCATTAGACTTTACTTTTTATGAACTCTTCCATCTCGCTAACAATCTCTTCGATAGAGCGTTCACCGTTTATCACGTGCAATAGCCCCTTCTCTTTGTAGAATTTTCTTATCTCATCTATAGGATCAAGATAGACCTTCATACGATTTTTGAAGACCTCTTCATTGTCGTCGGCGCCTCTGGCACGGCCGAGAACGCGCTCTTTTGCCACATCTTCGCTAACATCCACCTCTATGACCGCTTCAAGCTTCACATCCGGCTCTTTCGCCAAGATCTCATCGAGCGCTCTCATCTGCTCTGTGCTTCTTGGGAAGCCGTCTATGAGTATTACAGGTTTGTCGCTCTTTTTGATGGCGCTTACTATCGTATCTATGACAATTTCAAGGGGTACAAGATTTCCTTTGCTTATGTACCTCTCTATCGTGGCGCCGAGAACTGAACCGCTTGCAACCTCCGCACGCAGCAGGTCGCCTGTGGAGTAGTGGGCTATCTTGTCTGGATTATTGGCGGCTATTAGTTCCGCATCAGTTGTTTTGCCGCTGCCCGGCGCTCCTATGATAAGAAAGAGTTTTTTCATGAGATTCTCCTGAGATTTATTGGTTTTACTATTATCTTTTCAGCCTGACCGCGGCATAGAGCTATATCTACCTCGTCGTTCTTTATCTCTATTGGGCCCAAAAAAGCTTTGCTTTTGACCTCTACAATGTCGCCGACTCTAATGCCAAGGACGCCGAGCCTGCATTTAAAGTCGTCGCACTCTCGTTCAAACCCTTTGATTTTGACGATATCTCCAGGCTTCGCGTCACTTAGGCGCATCGGCTTTAGGCTGCTTCCTGATTCGAATTCCAAGCTCTTTTAGCTGCTCTTCGTCTACCGGACTTGGAGCGTGGGTCAAAAGGCAAGTAGCGCTCTGTGTTTTCGGAAAGGCTATGACATCTCTTATGCTCTCTTTGTTTGTTAGAAGCATCATGAGTCTGTCAAACCCAAGAGCGAAGCCTCCGTGCGGAGGCGCGCCGAATTTTAGCGCATCAAGAAGGAAACCGAACTTCTCGTTTGCCTCATCTTCGCTTATGCCGAGCATTTTAAAGACTTTTTGCTGAATATCCAATTTATGTATACGTATGCTTCCGCCGCCAAGCTCCACGCCGTTTAGAACCACATCGTAAGCTACGGAGTCGATGGCTTCAATATCTTCTTCGTCGATATTTTTTGGCATAGTAAAAGGGTGGTGGAGTGCTTTTAGGTGAAGCTCTCCCTCTTCGAGCTCAAACATCGGAAAGTCTACAACCCAGACGAACTCGAGCCTATTTTCGTCAATCAGACCCATGCGCTAGGCGACTTCGGTTCTAAGTCTTCCCATGTAGTCCCAAACTGTTTTGCGATCGCCCGCACCGAAAAAGACTATATCGCCAACCTGAAGATCAAGGCGCGACTTCATCGTCTCTATGGCATCGTCTGAGAGGAATTTGAGGATTGGCCCTTTTAGGCCCTCCTCTTTGACCTGTATATAGGCCAGACCTTTTGCGCCAAATTTTGCAACAAAACTCTCAAGCTCTTTTATAATCTTGCGCGAAAACGCTTTGTCGCCGCCGGGAACTTTAAGCGCTTTAATGCGGTTTAGCTTTTTGTACTGCGCTATCTCGGCAAAAATAGGCGAGTCGCAATTTTCAAAAAGGTCTATGACATCTACCATCTCAAGACCAAAACGCAGATCGGGCCGGTCGTTGCCGTACTTCTCCATAGACTCTTTATATGTTATGCGGCTAAAGGGTATCTCTATCTCTCTGCCGCAGGCATTGAAGATAGCTTTTAAAAGCTCTTCTGCGACTCTCATCACATCTTCTTGGTCGCAGAAGCTCATCTCTACATCTATCTGGGTAAACTCAGGCTGTCTGTCGGCTCTTAGGTCTTCATCTCTGAAACATTTTGCTATTTGGAAGTATCGATCAAAACCGCTTACCATAAGAAGCTGCTTGAAAAGCTGCGGAGATTGGGGCAGAGCGTAGAACTCTCCGTTGTGAACGCGGCTTGGAACGAGGTAGTCGCGCGCCCCTTCGGGGGTAGATTTTGTCAATATAGGTGTCTCTACCTCTAAAAAGCCGAGAGAGTCGAGAAGATTTCTTGCCGCTATCGCAGCTTTGGAGCGGAGTTTGAATGTTTCAAACATCTCTTTTTGGCGAAGATCGAGATAGCGATATTTAAGACGTATATCTTCGCCTACGTTGGGGTCACCGAGCGTAAAGGGCATAGGCTCGCTTCTATTCTCTATCTTGAGATCATCTACGACTACCTCTATCTTGCCGGTTTTAAGACGCGGGTTTTCGAGCCCCTCACCCCTTTTTCTTACTTTTCCTTTCGCTATGAGCACAAACTCGTCTCTTATCTCAGACGCGACCTTGTGCGCCTTTTCGTTGTCGGCAGGGTCGCATACGAGCTGTATGAGCCCGCTTTTGTCGCGAAGATCTATGAATATGACGCCGCCGTGGTCACGGTAGCTGTTTACCCAGCCCGCAAGCGTTACCTCTTCGCCTACGCTCTTTTCGTCAAGATCGGTACAGTAGTGTGTTCGCAAAATTGATCTCCATAATTTATGTAATTTCCGGCAGATTGGCGGTAATAGTGGCGCGATTATATCAAAAACAAACTTATTTTTTGTTAGAATCGTTTCAATTGTACGTTTGAGCGATCTTTGGAAAGGATTCATTTGCAAACCAAGCTCGATATAAGGCGGGTCGGCATCGTTTTAAGACCATCTACACCGGAACTGGAGAGACTCTTTTATAAAGTGAAGAGCATCTTCGAGAAGCAGGGTGCGGAAGTGATAGTCGATTCGGTAAGTGCCGGAATGATAGATGTCTTGGGGCAGGAGTTCGCCTCTATGTGCGAAAAGAGCGATATTTTAGTAAGCATAGGCGGAGACGGCACCCTGATATCGCTTACTAGAAGAAGCTACTCTTTTCATAAGCCTATTCTCGGCATAAACGCGGGAACTCTCGGCTTTTTAGCCGACATTAATCCCGATGAGATCGACTCTTTCGTAAAGAAGCTCTATACCGGTGAGTTCAGGATAGATGAGCGAATGATGATCGAAGGGTCCATTTCGAACCGCAATGGCGAAAGGCTCTTCTACTCTTTCAACGATATTGTAATAAGCCGTCCATCTATCTCGAAGATGGTCAACATAGATGCCTATATCGATAAAAAGTGGTTCAACACATACTACGGAGACGGTCTGATAGTTTCAACCCCAACCGGCTCTACCGCCTACAACCTGGCTGCCGGAGGGCCGGTTACATTCCCTCTGACCGATGCCTTTATTTTGACTCCTATTTGTCCGCACTCTTTGACGCAAAGGCCTCTTGTGATGCCCGCAGATTTTGAGATAGAGATAAAAACTCCCGAAAAGGAGTCGCTTGTAATTATAGACGGTCAGGAGCAGTACGAGTTTGGCCCCGATGATACTCTTACGATAAGAAAGGCTGCTATAGGTGCGAGATTGATACATAGAGTGGAGAGAAACTATTTTGATGTTCTTCGAGAAAAACTCTCATGGGGGCAGGGGCGATGATAGAGCGGTTCTATGCGAAAAATCTTGTCGGCTTCGAGACGATAGATATCGAGTTCAAGCCCGGGCTTATAGCAGTAACCGGTCCTAGCGGAGCCGGAAAGTCGGTCTTTATGGGTTCTTTGCTCGCTCTTTTCGGGCTTGAGGAGGTGCAGGCGGAGCGATCGGAGGTTGTTTTAAGAAGCAGCCCGCTTTTGAATCTTGAGAGTTACGAAAGCGATGACGGCGATGTTACGGTAAGGGCAGTAAAAAAGGAGAAGGTTAGATACTTCTTGAACGATCTAACAATCTCTAAAAAGCGTATAAAAGAGACTTTGGAGCCGCTTGTCGGCCACATCGCCCAAAGAAATAACAAAGAGCTTTCTGCGGAGCTTCTGCTTGAACTTGTGGATGCTATGGCCGAATTTTCCGACCCGGGTTTTGGCGAGAGAAGAAGGGCTTACCGCAAACTGTATGAAGATTACAAAAAAAAGAGTCTCAAGCTTGAAGAGCTAAGAAGCGACGAAAAGCGTGTAAAGGAGCTGATTGAGTTCGCTGAGTTTGAGATAGGCAAGATAGATGAGGCGGCTCCGAGACCGGGAGAGGATGAGGAGCTTATGGCTATCAAGCGGAAGCTATCGAAAAAAGAGAAGATAGCGGAGGCGATATCCAGGGCTTCGAGGATTTTCGATGCGGAGCACGACGTCTATGAGGCGATGGGTATGATAGAGGGTGATACTGCTCTTTTCGAAGAGGCTATGAATATGCTAAGAAATGAGTTCGAACGAGCGACTCTTCAGCTCGAAGAGCTCGAAGATACCGATGTTGAGTCGATTCTTGACCGCATAGAGGTTCTCGCTTCTTTGAAAAGGCGTTACGGCTCTATAGAGGATGCTTTGGCTTACCGCGACGAGAAGCTGAAGGAGTTGGAGTACTATCGCAATATAGATCATGAATTAGGAGATCTTGAGAGAGAGGTTGAGACGATTTTTCTTGCGCTTCGAAAGGAGGCTGAAAACATAAGCTACAGCAGAAAAGATGCTTCCAAAAAGGTTGAGCGGTTCATAAACGGATACCTCGAGCAGCTGCGAATGCCGTCACTGGGTTTTCAGCTCTCTGACAAGCCCCTTGACGCAACAGGCATAGATCGCGTGGAGATTGATCTGCAGGGCTCGAGCGTCGAGACGCTGAGCGGCGGAGAGTTCAATAGGATAAGATTGGCGCTTCTTCTTTGCAAGAGCGAACTGTCGGGAGG
>JAKIUX010000103.1 GCA_021647345.1 Hydrogenimonas sp. | reverse complement strand
TCTCGCTCACTTTACAGATTGGATTCCGGGACACGTTCATGACGGAACTCTTGGATGGGTTGGTTTTATGATTATCGCTGCAATTATGCATATGGCTCCAAGATTTTATAAAAGGGAAATTTATAGCAAAAAACTTCTTGAAGCACAATTCTGGCTACAAACAACAGGTATTGTTTTATACTTCTCAAGCATGTGGATAGCGGGAATTACACAAGGTATGATGTGGAGAGCTGTTGACCAATACGGTAACCTTGCTTACTCTTTTATCGATACAGTTACGGTTCTTCATCCATATTATACATTAAGAGCTATAGGTGGTTTAATGTATTTTATAGGTCTGTTTATGTGGGCATATAATTTCTATAAAACAATGAAAAGCGGCAAAGTTCTTGAAAAAGAACCGGCATTCGCTTCGCCTATGGGCGCGTAAGGAGGTTAGAGATGTTTCATTGGCTGGAAAAAAGACCGTTTTTCTTCTCGGTTGGTGTCTTTTTGGTAATAGCATTCGCGGGACTAATTGAGATTGTTCCCGATTTTGCTCAAGCTTCACGTCCTGTTGTAGGTACAAAGCCGTATACGGTACTTGAGCTTGCAGGAAGACATGTTTATATTAAAGATAGCTGTAACGCATGCCATTCTCAACTGATTCGCCCCTTTAAATCCGAGACTGACCGCTACGGGCCATACAGCCTTAGCGGAGAGTATGCGTACGACAGGCCTTTTCTTTGGGGCTCTAAGAGGACTGGGCCGGATCTTATGCGCGTAGGAGAGTATCGTACTACTGATTGGCATGAAAACCATATGTGGGATCCTACATCAGTCGTCCCAGGCTCAATCATGCCGGCATATAAACATATGTTTACCCAAAATGCAGATATAGAGACGGCGTATGCCGAAGCGCTGACGGTTAAGAAGGTTTTCAATGTGCCTTACGACAAGCCTGGAATGCCTGCACTTGGAAGTTGGGAAGATGCTAAAAAGCAGGCAATGGAAGATGCCAAAAAGATTGCGAGCGAGATGAAAAACCAGGATGTCAAAGATGCCGTAGCACGCGGTGAAATTCCTGAAATTGTTGCTTTGATCGCATATCTAAATAGCTTGCGCTAAGCTTGGTGTAGCATGGAAAATATTAGAGAATTGCAGGCATACGGATACTTCTTCTTCACCCTGTTTTTAGTGGTGGTGCTGTATGCATATATTCTGCATCTCTACCGTGCGGAAAAAAAGGGTACACGCAACTACGAAAAATATGGGAAGCTGGCTTTGGACGACGAACTTGACTCCAAGCCGCTTGAGCCGCAGGAAACGAAAGAGAATAAGGAGCAAAAATGAATTGGTTAAGTGACAATATAAACCTGCTCGCCCTCATTGCAGCTATCGTAATACTTGCCTTGACAGTTATGGTTGCAGGTAAATATATAAAGCAGATGAAGACAGATAAGTCAACAGGTGAGCTGGCAGAAGAGAATTGGGACGGAATAGGCGAATATAAAAACGAGTTGCCTTCTGGATGGGCCTATACATTCCTTGCAACAATGATCTGGGGGATGTGGTATTTTACGATAGGATATCCCGTAAACGGTTACTCTCAGATAGGTGAGTATAACGAAGAGGTTGCAACTCATACACAAATGTTTGAGAGCAAGTGGGCAAATGCCGACAAGCAGACTCTTCAAGAGATGGGAGAGGGTATATACCTTGTACAGTGTGCACCTTGTCACGGCATTGCCGGTGATGGAATGGACGGAAAAGCGGCTGACCTTACGGTATGGGGCTCTGCGGCAGGTGTGCTTGATACTATAAAAAATGGATCTAAAGGTCTTGGGTACCCTATGGGCGAAATGCCTGGCGGCCTTCTTGACGGTGACGCGGCCAAAAGAGTTGCAAATTATGTTGCAAACGGCATGAAAGGTGAGCAGCCTGCTGAATTCTCTGCATGTGCCGGTTGTCATGGAGCTGATGGAAAAGGTATGGGCGGTATGGCACCAGATCTTACGACGTATGGTACGCCGGAATTTGTTGCAGATGTTCTCAATAGAGGCAAAAAAGGTTTCATCGGTACTATGGTCAGCTTCAAAGGCAGATTGACTCCGGTGCAGGAAAAAGCTGTCGGAACATATATCCTCAGCCTCTCACACGGCGAATAAGGAGTAAATGATGGAAAAACAGGGAAGCGCTTTTGGAATAGACGGTATAGCCGGAATGCTGATAGCAACAGTTCTTTTGCTGACTATACTTGCTGGCTTGGTAACCGCTGCGATCAAGACGCAGCAGGCTACGGCGCAGCAGTCATACGAGATAGTTGATCCGCTCTCTATACAAAAAATTGGGGCCGATCTTTCAAACGAGACACATGTAATAATTCATGGCGAGCCTGTAGGCGGAGATACTCTGCACAAGTACAAGTTCGAGAAGTAGACTCTCTGAATGACCGTTTCTGCGAAAGGTAGAGCCGCCAGAGCAAAAGAGTACCTAAAGGGGTGGGTGCCATACCGCTACAAGCGGTACTGGCTCTTTGGTATCGTAACGGTAGTGGCGCTGGTGCTGCCGTTTATAAAGATAAACGGCAACCACTTCTTTTTGCTCAACTTCGACCATAAACAGCTGCACTTTCTGTTTGTGCGGTTCGATATGCAAGAGCTCTACCTGATGCCCTTTTTGCTTATGCTTCTGTTTTTGGGGATCTTTTTCATGACTACCCTTGGCGGAAGAGTCTGGTGCGGATGGGCATGCCCGCAGACAATATTCAGAGTCATATATAGAGATCTTTTCGAGACAAAACTGTTAGGCCTTAGAAAACGGATAACAAATAAACAGCAAGAGCCCGACTGGAGTAAGCCGGAGAATAAAGCAAAAGAGGGGGTTGCAATAGCTCTGTGGTCAATACTGGCCCTGATAGCAGCAGCCGATTTTACATGGTACTTCGTGCCCCCCGAAGAGTTCTTTCAATATATTCAGCACCCAGCCGAGCATCCTGTTTTGGTAGGGTTTTGGATAGGAATCGCCCTCTTTCTCATAATAGACGTAGTGTGGCTGAAAGAGAATTTTTGTATCTATATCTGTCCATACAGCAGAGTACAGTCTGTAATGTATGACGACGATACAATAATGGCTATCTACGACGTACATAGAGGGGGACATATATATGACCATGAGGGGCAAGATAGCAAAAAGCTTGTCCATAATATAAAAGAGCTGCACGAAAGAGAGCCGGAGGCTGAGTGTACCGCATGCGAAAGCTGCGTAAAGGTGTGCCCTACCCATATAGATATACGCCAGGGAATGCAGCTTGAGTGTATAAACTGTCTTGAGTGCGTAGACGCATGCACCAAAGTTATGGGCGCACTCGGTAAACCGAGCCTTGTGCAGTGGAGCAGTCCGAGAGAGATAGAAAAGCGTGAGGGCAAGACCAAATATATAAGACCAAGAACGGTAGCATACGCAGTGGCGCTGACTATAGTTATGGCGGCACTCTTTGTGATGGGCACAAAAAAAGAGCATATGCTTCTAAATATAAATAAGACGGCACAGCTGTATAGATTCACCCATGACAAAAGAGTGGTAAACGACTATACGTTCTTGTTCCAAAACACCGATACGAAAGATCACACATACTACTTTGAAGTAGTAGATAACGATAAGATAAAGATAGTCAAGCCGAGCAAACCGTTTAAACTGATGGCTCGCAAAAAGGCTAAAAAGATAGTACAGCTTGAAGCGGTTGAGCCGTTAGCCAAAAACAGCAGAAAAGATACGCCGATTCCGATTACAATAAGGGCCTATGCGGTGGACAACCCCGAAAAGATCTCTGTAACAAGGCGTACGGTCTTTGTCTACCCAAGGTGGGATATTGTGCTAAAAAAGCTGGAAAAAAAGTAAAAATTGATGGTAAAATAACCTTAAAGGAGGATATCATGATTCAGATAATGGATAAAGTGTTAGGTTGGGGAATGGTAGTTATGGCAGCATATACTTTGTGGGCGGTCGTTACCGCTAACCACGCTTTCGTCGGCTGATAGTTGAACCGACTGGGTATTATAAAGAGAGGGAGTCTTCTCCTCTCTCTGTTTCTGCTTTTTCTGTTTCCATCTTCGCTATTTGCCAATTTTGATCCGATAGTTGCAAACGACGGAATAATGCCAAAAAAAGAGGTTGACAAGATAAGGGAGATGGGAGCAGAACTATACGAGAAGACCAAAGTTCCAGTTTTTGTAGCTGCTGTTGCCGATCTCAACTCTACAAAACCTGCCGATCTTTTAGAGCCTATAAAAAGAGAGCATAAAGATTTCGCTCTTCTATATTTTTCCAAAAATCCGACCGCGGTAAACATATTTGCATCTGAAAACGTAAAGAAACTGATGGATATTGAGCAGATTCTCAGTCCTCTGCCTTGGAGAGGTACGATCAAGCCTATTATGAGTCCAGCCTTCAGTAAAAACGAGGATATAAAGCTTTCTGTAGCTATACTCAACGGATACGCCGACATGGTTGATCAGATAGCTGAGAGCAGAGGTGTGAAACTTGCTTCAAGTATAGGCAGCGGAAGTAAAGATAGTTTTAAATTGATACGTTGGATTTTTTACGCAATACTACTATTCTTTTTAGGTCAGTATATCTATACAAAATTTAGGAGACGGCGTGGAGAATAGTGAAAAAAAAGAGATAAACTTCTGGCCTTATGCTATAGTGGGCATGATTTTAACGGTAGTAATGCTCTCTGTATGGACAATCAAAGTAGCATTGAAAAATCCTGTACAGCTTGAGAACAGCTATATGATGAAATATCAGGATGTGGATGAAAATATAAACGAGATTTTGACGAAGCAGAGAGCCTTTGACTCTAAATATAGCGTAATCCTGGACTCCAATAGATTGAAAAAGGGGCAGAACAGGGCGACTCTAAAGATTTTGGACAGAGAAGGAAATGCGGTAAAGAGCGCAAAGGTTACGGCACTAGTAACTCGCCCTGATACCGCCGAACACGATATTGAACTCAAGAATTTTACACAGAAGAATGGACTCTACGAGAGTGAAGAGTTTGAATTAGGAAAAGAGGGAAGATGGAACATCCTATTCAAAATCGAGGTTGGCGAAGATATGGGCTTCAAAAAAT
>JAKIUX010000102.1 GCA_021647345.1 Hydrogenimonas sp. | reverse complement strand
TTCATATACCGTAATTAATCATCGCACCTCTCTTCCTTCCGCTCTAGACCGGCCCCGTAAAAGAGTATTCCGTAAAGCTTTCCAGCAACTTTGAATTTCTAACCTTCAGAGAGTGTATTAAAGTCAGAGTCGGCTGTGCCGGTGCCGCAACCGGCGACAAAAAGAGCCGCAGAAGCGACTACGATATTTGAAAAGAGAGGCTATTCGCATCCTGCACATCCTTGAAGATTTTTAGTTTCCTTCATTTAATTATATGGATGTGCGGTTAGTGAAAATGCAGTATCTTGACAATGGATATTAACGCATAGTTTTACAGATCGAGATCCTCCAACTCCTCTATAATCCTACTTTTATCTATCTTGTTCCTACCCTGCGCAAAAAGATTCTCTTCCAGATCTCTTACAGCCTTACGGAGCAGTTCGCTTCTATCGCTATAGGGCAGCAAAATCTCAAGAAGCTCTTTATCGTTTTTCACTCTTTTTACCCTATCTGCAACAGGCAGATCTTTTCTTACGCTCTTTTTTCTCTCTATAAACCGTTTAGCGTAAATAGCACAAATAGTCGCAACGATACCCGCTATAAAGCTAATCACAATATAGAGCCACAAGAGATAGCCGCCACTCTCATACCCAGTCTTATGCGCAGCCTCGTGCACCTCCGGCTTCTCACCGACGGTTTCACTTTTTGCATTTGGTTGCTCTTCATCTTCTACGTCTGCCAAAATATGCGGTGCTTTTGCCCCTTTGACCGATATATCTATAGGTTTCGTACGCTTCTTTACCACCCTTTTGCTCTCGGCGTCGAAATACTCAAGAGTGAAAGAGGGAATTGTGAAATTTCTATCGGCCACTATCGTAATCTTCTGAAGAGCTCTTCCGCCGTAACGTCCCCCATCCATCACCGCCTCTACTTTAGGCTCCTCTGCATATACGACAGCATCTGGAATATTGGGCTCAAACTTTGGAGCGTCGTCTATGTTTCCATACCCTTCGATCTCTATAGTGAGCTCCACCGGCTTGTTCGCTTCCACCTCTCTTTTGTCGACTCTCGCCTCAATATCGAACTCTCCGTAGAGCTGAACCCCTTGAGGCAACGGTACTACATGCAGATTCAAAACATTTGACAGGGCCCTTGTCCACTCAAGCCTCGCAAACATCGAATTAAAAAAGTCATCATCGAAGAAGGGGTCGTTGGAAATGGGAGGCTTCACCACTACCCGTCTTGCAAATTTTGCGGAAAGCGGTCCGAGTCTATATTCACCGGCTTTTTGCGGAAATATCAAGAAGCGGTATCTTTTTACCCTATAAGGGCCTTCATCATACTCATCAGGTTTCCCAAGCTCTTTTATCCAAAAGTTTGCAAACTCAGGTTTTTGAACTTTCGCCTCAATATAGTTTTTATCTCTTCTATATCGCATAACTATCTCAAGCTCTACAGCCTCTCCGACATAGGCGCTCTTTTTGTTCAGCTTCATAGTCAAAGAGGTGTCACCGCCTGATCCGTTTGAAGGCGCAGGAGAGTCTGCGACCTCAACCTTTAGCGGCTTTGTCTCGTAAACTTTTCCATCTACTTCCACTTTGAAAGAGGGTATGGTAACACTCTGCATCGGTGCGAAGGTGTAGCTCTTTTTATAAACCTTTTCTACACTGCCGTTTACTATAGATATACTTGTTCTTTGAGCGGTGCCGAGTATCGGGAAGCCCCCTACCGACTTCACTGTAGGAAACTTGGGCTTGCTCCCCTCCGCGGTGATTGTGAAAGTAACCGTGTCTCCCTTTACGATCTCTTTTTTATCTACACTGACGCTTACCGAAGCTGCAAAAGCTACAATGGGAAGCAGCAGTAAAAGCACTATCTTACCAAGGGCTCTTCTCATCAGGCTCTCCTTTCTGAGTTTGCGAATCAAGCGGCAGCATCAAAGTATTTATCTCTCTATTTCCAAAAACTTTGTTCCATTTTCTAAGCTCCATCTCGCTTATTGGTTCATCTTTCTGCAACTCCGTAATTTTCCCGCCATCTCTTCTCATCTCTTTGCTCTCTCTTTCGCCGCTCTCTCTTCTTTGCTTTTCGCTCTTGCCATCTTTTCTATCTTTTTCTTCTCCACTCTTTTTACCGCTCTCTTTTTTGCCATCCTTGCCATTTGAACCTCTATCTTTTTGAGTCCTCTTCTCGCCTTTCGACTCTCCACTCTCTCCATTTCTCTTATCTTTCTCTTTTGAGTTCAAATTTTTGCCACTCTTCTCACTCTTTTGCTGCTTCTTGTCATCTTTTCTGCTTCTATTCTCTTTTTGCCTCTTCTGCTCTTTCAATCTCTTTAAAAGTTCTAGGTTGAATCTCG
The DNA here is from genome assembly GCA_021647345.1 of Hydrogenimonas sp. Lineage (GTDB taxonomy): Bacteria > Campylobacterota > Campylobacteria > Campylobacterales > Hydrogenimonadaceae > Hydrogenimonas. The sequence continues at coordinate 2,783 of JAKIUX010000102.1, read as the reverse complement.
TATCGCTATCCTCTTTGATCTTCAAAGCCTTTTCGTAAGCATCTATAGCCTCATCGATCTTTTCTAGTTTCGCATAGCAGTTTCCCATATTGTGAAGCCTTTTAAACTCCAGACTACCTTTCGAAAGAGACTTAAAAACCTTCAGAGCCTCCGAGTATCGTCCGGCTTTATATAGAGAGTCCGCTCTATTGAACTTAGCCTCTTCGCTGCCATCTTTGGCTAACTCTTCATATAGCTTGGCCGCTTTTTCATATCTGCCTTCGGCGTAGGCTTCGTCAGCCTTTTTTAGAGTCATAAAGTCAAAGAGCCCCGCATTCAAAGTTACCGTTGCGACTGCGATCAAAAGAAGCCTTATCACTTCATACCCCTTTTGGTTGATCCTGCCATTGCAAAAACTTCTCTCGGAAGCGAGAAGAGCGAAATCATAAAGAGTACGATGGAAGCGGCGAGCGGATAGTAGAATAGCTCCTCTCTCATCTTTACAACTCTCTCTTCACTTCGGCTGTTCTTCAATCTTTTCAAAATATCTGCGGCCACTCTCTTCATATCCCCAGAGTGCAGAGAGTAGACCCTGTATACGCCCCCGCTCTCTTTTGCCAAATCAGCTATCGCCCCGTTTAGACGGGTTATGACTATATTGCCTTTTGCATCCCGTACTATATCGCCGTTTTCAAGCTTCATAACTCCGCCCTTTTTAGTTCCGATGGCATATATAAAGACCTTTATACCGTGCTTTTTGGCATAGTCAATCTCTTTTGAAAAATCTCTCTTATCTCCTCCGTCGGTAAATACCAGAAGCGCCTTTTGGCCTCTCTTTTCAAGCAGAGAGTTCGCAGCCTCCAGAGCTGCCATGAGGCTGGTACCCTTCAACGATACATACTCAAGACTCATATGATCTACAAGATATTTCAGCGACTCGTAGTCATCGCTAAGAGGAGCTATTAGAAATGCCCGTGAGCTAAAACCTATGACAGCTACACGTGTATCTTTCAGGGCCGACAGCAGATCGTGGAACTTTCTTTTGGCCATCTCGAATCTATTTGGGTAAACATCATTGGCAGTCATCGAGCGCGAAATGTCGAAAGCTGCAACAAATTCAGCCGAGTCGCTCTTTATCTTCATCTCACCTCTGTCGATATACGGTCTTGCAAGAGCGATTATGCCCAATCCTACCGCTGCAAGCATCAGAGCCCTTCTTGCAGCCGCAGAGAGCCCCCCTCTGTTTGAAACCATCTTTTTGTAGAGCTCAGGTGCAAAGAAGCCTCTCAAACCGCTCTCTCTCTTTCTTGCCAATACCCAAAAAAGCGGGAGCAAAAAGAGCAGCGTTAAAATGTACGGATATAGAAAACTCATCTTCTTCTCCTAAAAAGCAGCAGACTCATAAGCACAAGAGCTGCACCAAGAGGCCAGATATAGAGGTAACTTTTTTGAACATACCTTTTAGCATTTATCTCACTCTTTTCAAGAGAATCTATAGTTCTGTAGACCTCTTTGAGCCTCTCTACACTGTCGGCTTCAAAATATTTTCCGTCCGTCTCTTTGGCGATCTTCTGTAAAACATAGGGGTTGAAGTCGCCGGGCTGCCCCACTCCTATGGTGTAAACCTTTATGCCGTACTTTCTGGCGGTGTTTATGGCGACATCCAAAGGGACGGTTCCGGCATTGTCTATACCGTCTGTAAGCAATATCGCTATCTTATTCTTGGCTTTAGAGTTTTTAAAGAGCTTCGTACTCATAAAGAGAGCTTCATAGAGTGCGGTTCTGCTCGTACCGGCTATACCTACTTCAACCCTGTCAAGAAGCCTTAAAAGAGACTCTTTGTCATAAGTAAGGGGTACAGCCACATATGCAAAGTCGGCAAATATAGTCAAGCCGATTCTGTCGTGGGCTCTCTTCTTTATAAACTCTTCTACGATACTTTTGACTATTCGGAATTTTCCGCCATCTGCCATAGAGCCGCTCGCATCGAGTATCAAAGAGATCTCATACCCCATATCTTTCTGCTCCACCACCTCATTTTTGACTACAGGCGAGGCAAGAGCCGCTACAAGCAGAAAGAAGGCTGCCCATCTTAGAACTTTCGAGAGTGAAAAACTCTTTTTATCAGCCTCTTTCAACCACATCACGCCGGAAAAAAGAAGAGTCTCAAAACGGGCTTTACAGAACCGCTCACAGAGAATGAAGAGCAGCAGAAGCGAAAAAGCGAGAGGATGTTCGAACATAAATGACCCGCTCATTTCAAAACCTCATCTATCAAACTCTTCATAAGCATCAAATCTTCATCTTCAAGAGGCGGAACTACTCTTTTGTATTTATACTTTTCAAGTCTCGGCCATATAGCTTCGAACCTCTTCATAAGCTCTTCCTCTCCATTTGCCGCTATAGGAAAGTACTCGTCGAATGTGTAGACACTCTCTTTGGAGTCGCCAAAATTCAACTCTCTTAGCCTCTCTTTCGCGATTTTTACCGGATCTTTTTTTCTTCTTACTTGTCTGCTCCTCTTTTTGAAAAAAAAGATTATAAGCGCAAAAATGAGCAAAGATAGTATCGAAACGATGAGAACAAGCACGATAAAAGAGTGGTCAGGTACCTCTACCGGGGGCTTTATATCTCTTAGTTTCTCAAGCGTTTCGTTCATCTTAAAAGCTCCCTAAGCTTGTAAAACGGATCTTCATCGGTATATATCTTCGTATATCCGATCTTACAATCTCTAAAGTGATCAAACAGCTTTTTGTCATGAGTATTTAGAAGTTCTTCATACCTGCTTATAGAGTTCTTATCTA
>JAKIUX010000101.1 GCA_021647345.1 Hydrogenimonas sp. | reverse complement strand
ACTATACAAAAATCCAACTTCAAAACAACACTATAGGATGGGTCAAGAATGAAGATATTTGCTCGAATTAGATTCTACTACTCCGCTTTTGTCATAGCTCTCATCGTATCCATCATGATTCCTTTTCTTAAACTATTTCCAAAAAAGAAGTGGGCGATACTCCACTACGGCAATAGAGCTATGATGGCGTTAATGTTCGCCAAAATAGAGAGAGTCGGAGAGCCTGATCCAAATGCCAAACTATATCTTCTAAATCATCAGGGCATCGTCGATATCATAACGATGGAAGCGCTTCTGCCGATAAATCTTAACTGGGTTGCAAAACGCGAACTCTTTGAAGTACCTTGGTTTGGAAAGCTGCTTAAAAATGCCGAAATGATCGCAGTTGATAGAAGCGACAAAAGAGGCTTGATAAAACTTTTGAAAGATGTAAAACACTCTATTGAGGAGTTAAAAAGACCGGTAGCGCTATTTCCGGAAGGTACTCGCGCAAAAGATCAGAAGCTTCTTCCATTCAAAGAAGGAGCTAGGTTTATAGCTCAGAAACTGAACCTCATTGTGCAGCCGGTTGTTATAGTAGGGAGTAAAAGGGTGGTGAACGAACACGATCAAACCTCTATAGGCGGAAGTGTGAGAGTCATCTTTCTTCCATCTATAGATACCTCCAAAGCATCTGAAAATTGTTATGAAGGGTTGCGAGAAACTATGCAGAAGCGAATTGATCTGGAGCTATCAGAAAGCGAAACAAGGCGCTAGTCAATACGAAACAGCAGCTCAAAAACGCTATCATAAAGAGTGATACTATCGGGCTGTTCGACGAAAAAATAGAGGGTGTATCTCTTATGAAAAGTTATATAGAAAAGGGTGAAATTATAAGAGTACTCCCTTCTATCGAGCGTATAAGAAAAAGGGTTTGAAAATTTCAATAGATTGTTGCAAAAACTGATGGAAACGAAACTTTGAAGCCAACTATCAGCAAAAAAATGCAAAACCTTCTTGAAAAGACCAAAAGAGAGCATGAAAAAGCTTATCCATCTATAGAGCGCAAGAGAGGATGAAGCTCGATCTTTTTGAAAATATTGATGATATCTGCTTGTTTTGAGACCCCATTCTCATTTACCGCCGCACTTAAATACTCTAAAGGGGTTACATCGAAGTATATATTGAGCACATCGAAACTCCCCTCGCCCCTCAGCTCATCTTCGCTCTTAATAGGCTCTTTGGGCTCTCTCATATCCTTTGGCCAAAACTTCAACTCCGGTGCCAGTACGATAAAATCTACCCCGCCCTTTTGAGCCGCAAGTGCGATAGCGTAGGTGCCGATTTTATGTATAAGTCCGAAAGTGCCTACACCGTCGGCTCCGACAACGACAAGATCACACTCTTTTACGATATATGGAGCGGCCGCATCGGCTATAAGAGTAGTAGAAATTCCGTGATCGTCAAGCTCTTGTGCCAGCCTCCTTCCCTCTTGGGCAGGTCTCGATTCGGTACAGTAAACCTTCAGTTCGGCACCCCTGCTCTTTACTTCTATCAAAGCATCTTTAACCAAAGAGCTGAAAGAGTGGGTTAAAACGGTTTTCGCTTTCGATATTAGGGTCACACCTATCGATGAAGTCTCTTTAGATGAGCGCTCCATTCGCAAAATATATCTGTCACACACTTTTGCCAACTTCTGCTGCGAAACTCCTCGATCGATAGCAAAGAGTATCTCGTTCGCCAACCTAAATATCGAAGCCATCATCGGCCTGCTTTTAGCGATAAGAAGCGCAGCCTCTACCAAACTCTCTTTCGACGCACCGCTAAGAGTATACATTTTAAAAGCTTCTGCACACTTCTTGGTCAGATATGAGGCTCCATTGACTCTATCTTTTTCTATTTCAGAAATTCTCAGCTGAAAAAGCTTTCGCAAGCACTGCTCCTCTTTAAAAGATATCTTCTTAAAGAACTTATAAATAATTTTATATTAACATTTCCATAAGTTCAATCTAAAGGATTTGTATGTCAGCTCCAAAGATAGCCGCCCTATGTCTACTCGTCCTCTCTTCACTGCTTGCGAAAGATGATATCGCCAAAACGGTAGAGAGAGAGTGCTATATATGCCACCTAAGCCCCAATCCTACTGCCGAACAGGTTAAAAATATGGCGGCTCCGCCGATGTGGGGAGTTGTTCGACACCTCAAAAGAGATCTAAAAGATAAAGAGAGATTCCTCTCTTTCGTCTCAGATTATATCATGGAACCATCTGCCGACAAGATGCGTTTCAATAAAGAGGCTATGAAGAGGTTCGGACTTATGCCCTCTATGAAGGGCTCCTTAAGCAAAAAGGAAGCAAAAAGAGTCGCAGAATATCTATACGAGACCTATTAAGTGCTCCGAAAAATCGAAAGCTCCCTCGGGCGATAAGGTTTTAGCAATGAACAATGAGAAGTGAGAGATTTCTATTGAGAGTCAGGTGCGGGAAGAGACCACAGAAGCAGCATTCGGCTTCGCTCTGAGCTTATGACTCTCTCTTCGCTCAAGAAGAGTATCTTATTGACAAGAGCTTGGTGACCCGCAAGCCGACCGACAAATTTGCCGGTTTTAACATCGAAGAGCTGAAGAATTTGCCTGTCGCCGCTTGAAAATAGTGCTCGGTTGCCGTTAGGGCTTATACCGACACAAAAGACGGGAAACCCCGTCTTTATGTAGTAGTGAGTAGCGCCTAAAAAGTGCACACCTACCCTTCTATCGTGTCCTCCGCTCACTACAACCCCTTTTGCGTATGCAAGAGAGTGCACTTTGTCAAGATGGCCGGCAGAGAGTTTTTCAACCTCTCTGCCGCTTTTGATATCAAAGATGTAAATATCTCCTGCTTCATCGCCAAAAAAGAGCTTGCCGCCGCTATAGTCAAGAGCCAAAGCGCCCAAGCTGCTCGAAGATGCAGAGCGTCGGTAGATCTCATAACTCTCATCCACGCCGTACAGAGCAAGTTGAGAGCCAAAAGTTCCGACAACTATATGGCCGTTATCGGAGAATCTCGCCTCTTTTATAAAGAGTTTTCTATTTTCATCCGCTACCTTTTGGAGAGTAAAGTCTCTATAGAGCCAAACTCTTCTGAACCCCTCTTTTCCTATAGAGACGATCAAAAGCTCTCCATCTCTTACATCTACACTTAAAACTTTTGGGGGAATAGCTCCCCCTCTACCATCTTCTATAGGCTCAAGAGCGACCTGATAGAGCATTTTATTTCTATCTATATCGAAAATATCGACTGTTCCTCTATCGGTTCCTACATATAATCTTCCGTTCTCTACGACAAAATCGGTGACGATACCGGAAGCGAAAAATTTGGCTGAGGGCAAAATCTCCGACGAGATCGCCAAAGAGAAGATACAAATTAGTGATATCGCAAACCTATTCATACTGTAGATTATACGATAACTTCAAGATAACTCAACTATCTTGTCGCTGCACCATCGTGCAAGCTCTCTGTCGTGGGTGATCATCAATATTCCCACACTTTTTAGTGTACGTAGAAGCAGTTTCATCACATCGAGCTGAATCAAGTTATCAAGAGCCGAAGTAGGCTCGTCGGCAAGAAGCAGTTTCGGTCCCATAAGAAGCGCCCTTATTATAGAGGCGCGTTGAAGCTGACCTCCTGAGAGTTCATGAGGCAGCTTCTGCAGAAGCTGCGGGTCAAAAACCATATCTGCGCAGAGCTCCTCGCAACCGGAGGTACCGGCTACATCCTCTATCTGGTTTATGATCGTATATGTGGGGTGAAACGAGCTGTAGGGGTCTTGAAAAACCTGAGAGAAACTCTCTTTCTCAATTCTCCCCTCCCAAGGCTTTAGATTTCCCGCTATTAGCTCAAAAAGCGTACTCTTTCCGCTTCCGCTCGGTCCGAGAATGGTCACTATCTCCCCTTCGTGCAGAGTGAGAGAGAAGTTTTTGTAAAGAGGCCTATCTTTTGTGTAACCGAATGTTAGATTCTCTATTTTCAAAACAGGCTTTGAAGAGATCACTATCTAATCTGCCCGTTTCCGTAAATTTTATACTTATATGTAGTAAGGTCGTTTATACCCATTGGGCCTCTTGCGTGAAGTTTGTTGGTGCTGATTCCAACTTCGGCACCAAAGCCGAAAGCTCCGCCGTCGGTAAATCGGGTAGATGCGTTGACATAAACGCATGCGGCGTCTATCTCGTTCAAAAATCTCTCAGCTGCGCTGTAGTTTTCGGTGATTATCGCTTCGGAGTGGCCTGAGCCATATTTTCTAATATGAGCCATCGCCTCATCTATATTTTCAACAACTCTTATGGAGAGTGTATTGGCCAGGTACTCTGTAAAGAAGTCCTCTTCCGTAGCCTCATCCACTTCGATTATCTCGCGGCACTTCTCGTCTCCCAGCAGCTTTGTCGACTCGGCGTCGAAAGCCTCTTTCAACCTCGGAAGAAGCGCACCTGCAATATCTCTATCGACTATAAGAGTCTCCATAGCGTTGCATACGCCTGGGCGCTGACACTTGGCATTCACGGAGATCTTTACAGCTTCATCCATGTCTGCATCTTTATGAATATATGTGTGGCACAACCCTTTGTCATGCTTCACCACCGGCACTGTGGCGTTCTCGTTTACAAAGCGAATGAGCGCCTCTCCGCCTCTTGGGATTATCAAGTCGACATATCTGTCCATCTTTATAAGCTTCGCGACACCTTCTCGGCTTGCATCGGGAAGTAGGCTTATTAGAGCTTTAGGAAGCCCCTCCTCTTCAAGAACTTTTTGAATTACTTTAGCTATCGCCTCATTGCTCTGCTGAGCCTCTTTTCCACCCTTAAGAATAGCTACGTTTCCGCTTTTAAAACATAGAGCCGCAGCATCGCTCGTAACGTTTGGACGAGACTCATATATTATGCCTACCACACCGATTGGAATGGAGACCTTCTCTATGCGAAGAGCGTTCTCGGTAACCCATCCGTCAAGAACTCTGCCTACAGGCTCTTTTAAAGCGGCAATCTCACGTACAGCCTGAGCCATAGCTTTTATGCGCTCTTCATCAAGGTATAGTCTATCCATAAGAGCAGATGAGAGCCCCTCTCTTCTACCCTCCTGCATATCATATTTATTATGCTCAATTATTAGAGCACT
>JAKIUX010000100.1 GCA_021647345.1 Hydrogenimonas sp. | reverse complement strand
GCCCCTGAAGCTACGCTAACGCTGAGTTCTCCTCAGCGGAGGGCTCACGCGCAGATAAACCGCGCTATTTTGCCACTTTCAGCCAATCTCCCTGGCGATGCGACAGAGGCAAAGCCCCTGAAGCTACGCTAACGCTGAGTTCTCCTCAGCGGAGGGCTCACGCGCAGATAAACCGCGCTATTTTGCCACTTTCAGCCAATCTCCCTGGCGATGCGACAGAGGCAAAGCCCCTGAAGCTACACCGATATCACACTGTAAAACACGTTACCTGCCAAAAGAGACTCTTCAAAGCCTCTTAAAGAGCCGGCAACTGCTTACCGCTTCTGCACTAAACAATTCCATAAAATAAGGAAATGCCCCCGAATTAGGTTTGATGAGCTATCTCAAACCGACTCTTGCATAAACAGTGCAATTTATGCAAAACTCCTTCATGTAGATGGAAAAGGGGATGAAATGTTACACTAAGACAACTTACAGACTACTTATATCTGTAAGTTATTCGCCCTTTATCTAGACTGTAGGGAGTCAATTCCACCTTCACTTTATCGCCCGGCAGTATCCTTATATAGTGCATTCTCATCTTCCCCGCGATATGACACAATATAACGTGACCATTTTCAAGCTCTACGCGAAACATCGCGTTAGGAAGCGCTTCTATTACCTTACCGTCTATCTCTATTACATCATCTTTTGCCATTTCTCCTCCTTCAAGGTTGCGAGAGTATCTCAGCTCTGTTTCCTATGACCGCCACCGTATGCTCGTAGTGGCTGCCCCGTTTTCTGTCTTCGCTAACGACAGACCATTTATCGCCCAAAATTTTAGGCGTACCGCTCTTTTGGCATATCATCGGCTCGATGCAGAAGACCATTCCGCTCTTTATCTTAGGGCCGCTTTTGGCCGATCCATGCTCAAGGTAGTTTGGAATTTCCGGCTCTTCGTGAGGCTTGCGGCCGATGCCGTGGCCACAGAAGCTTAGAAGCGGTGTAAAGCCTCTTGAGCGTATGAAGTTCTCAAGTTCGAGACTCAGCTCTTTAAAACGCATCCCCGGCCTGATTATCTCTATTGCATGATATAGTGCATCTTTGGCACATGCTATAAGGCGCTCATCATCTTCGCTGATTTTGCCTATCGGCATCGTTATAGCGGCATCTCCATACCATCCATTCAACTCGGTTCCTATATCGAGACCGAGTATATCTCCCTCTTTCACCTCCGTATCGTCGGGAATCCCGTGGATTATAACTTCATTCAAAGATGTGCAGACTGCAGCGGGAAAGCCGTATAGACCTTTAAAGGACGGGTTGGCCCCTTTGGAGCGAAGAAACTCCTCTCCCATTCTGTCGATCTCTTTCAGGGTCATGCCGGGTTTTACGCTCTCTCGAAGATATTCGAGCGTCTCGCCGACGATCCTGTTTGCCTGCCGAAGCTTCTCTATCTCGGCAGGCTTGCGGATCGCTATCGACATAATCTACAGACCCACCGCACTTAGAGTCTCATATCTGCTCATATATATCTGAGCCTCAATCTTTCTCATTGTGTCAAGCGCGACCTGCACAACAATCAAAACTGCGGTTCCTCCGAAGTAGAAAGGAACACCCATGCTCTTTACAAGTATCCATGGAAGCGTCGAGATGAGGGCCAGATATATCGCCCCCCAGAAGGTGAGACGACTTGCCACCTCATTCAAAAATTCAGCAGTATGCTCGCCTGGACGTACCCCAGGTATAAAACCGCCCTGTCTTTTTAGATTATCAGCTATATCTTTCGCATTGAAGACAATTGATGCATAGAAGTATGCAAAGAATACTACAAACATAAACATCAGAAAGTTGAAAGTATAGCTGTTGGGATTCAGAAAATCGGATATTCTCTGAACTATAGGATTGGTTGACGCCTGAAGAATCGTAGACGGGAACATCAGAATCGCCGAAGCGAAGATCGGCGGTATAACACCGCTTAGATTCACCTTTATAGGAATGTAGTTCATCACTCTCTTTTTCTGATTCTGCATCATCACTTTTCGAGAGTAACTGACTGGAATACGCCTTTCACCAAGCTCGACATATATGATGAAGCCGACTGTAAGGAGAATGATAGCAAGAATAGCAAGCACGACAAGGAAATTTAGCTCTCCGGTATTTACCAAGTTGATCGTTCCGCCTATGGCAGAAGGTATAGAAGAGACAATTCCGGCGAAAATTATAAGAGAAATTCCGTTTCCGACTCCCCTCTGAGTTATCTGCTCTCCTATCCACATAAGAAGCATCGTACCTGTCAACATTGAGAATGCGGCTATCGTTACAAAGTGAGTCGTATCGATCATTATAGCGCTTTCTCCGCCTTTGCCGGTAAGGCTTTGAAGCCCAATCGCTACCCCTACAGCCTGTACAAGAGTTATACCTATGGTTGCGTAACGGATTATCTGCATATATTTGGTCATACCGTCACGCTCTTTTTTCATCTTGCCAAGCTCCGGGAACGTTGCCGCAAGAAGCTCCATGATGATAGATGCTGTGATATAGGGCATGATTCCGAGAGATATTATGCTTAGTCGCTCTACAGCATTGCCGCTGAACATATTAAATAGACCTAAAGCGTTGGAGGAGTTGGAGTCGAAAAACTCTTTAATTACATCTACGTTAACGCCTGGTACCGGAACATAGGCGAGTATCCGATACGCAAGCAAAAATCCCAGTGTTATTAGGATTTTGTTGACCAGTGATTTAGTCATATCTATTTTCCGCTGGTAGTTATATGCTCGTCTTTGATTTTAGCGGCGAGCTCTTTAGCACCCTTGCCGATCAATTTAACGCGCTTATGCTTGCCTTTGATAGAGTGTACCGTCAAAAGCGTCTCCATTGTTATTTCGCTAAGCTCCGCAATTGCCGGAACACGATCGACATTTATCACATACGGCTTTTCAACGCGCGATTTGAATCCGATTTTGGGCAAACGGCGCTGGATCGGCTGCTGTCCGCCTTCAAAACCGCGCTTTCTTTTATAGCCGGTTCTCGACTTTTGTCCTTTATTTCCGCGGGTGGCTGTTTTACCCATTCCGCTTCCTTGGCCGCGCCCTACTCGTTTGCTGCTCTTCGTGCTTCCCTGTGCCTTTGTAAGGTTGTGAAGTGACATATTTTATCCTTTTATCCGGCTCAGTGCCTCAACAGTGGCACGTACCAGGTTGTTAGGGTTGTTTGAACCCAATGACTTTGTCAGGATATCTTTGATTCCGGCGAGTTCTATTACCGGTCTCGCCGCTCCACCGGCGATTACTCCCGTACCTTCACTTGCCGGTTTGAGAACAATTTTACTTGCATTATATTTGTGTTCAATATCGTGAGCGATAGTAGAGCCTTTTATATTGATCTTCACAAGATTCTTGAATGCTTCGTCGATTCCCTTTCTAATAGCGTCAGGAACCTCTTTAGCCTTGCCCATACCGAATCCGACTGTACCGTTTCTATCGCCAACTACAACAAGTGCAGTGAAGCGAAACCTTCGTCCGCCTTTGACAACTTTGGTAACTCGGCCTATATTTACGATTACCTCTTCGAAATCTTCTCGATTGATGTTTTCCATTCTCTTAACCTTTAGACCTGTATTCCGTTTTCACGAAGTGCTTCGGCAAATGCCGCTACAACACCGTGATAGATATAGCCGTTTCTGTCGAATACCGCTCTCTCTATTCCCTTCTCTTTCATAGCGCCGGCAATAGCCTCTGCAACTTTTACTGCCGCCTCCTTGTTCGCTTTCAGACCCATTTTGCGTCCATCGGCGGCTGCCAGAGTTTTTCCGGCTGTATCATCGATAGCCTGGACATATATATGCTTGTTGGAGCGGAAAATGGTAACGCGCGGCTTTTCGGCTGTGCCGAAAATCTTTCCGCGGACACGGGCTTTACGTTTTGCGCGCTGCTGATTTTTCTTCAGTAGTAAAGTTCTATTCATTGTTCAACCCTTATTTACCTGTTTTACCGGCTTTGCGGAGAATCACTTCATCCACATATTTAACACCCTTGCCTTTATAAGGCTCCGGCGGCCTGAAGGCTCTAATCTCCGCTGCGACCTGACCGACTCTCTGTTTATCCTGCCCTTTTACAGAGATGATATTTTTCTCTACGGCAATAGTGATACCTTCCGGTATCTCGTAATTGATCGGATGCGAAAAGCCAAGTTGAAGCTCAAGGACTTTCCCTTTAACCGCAGCACGATATCCAACCCCGTTAATCTCCAGCTTCTTCTCAAAACCCTGAGTAAGGCCAATTATGATATTTTGGGTCAGTGCTCTGTATGTTCCCCAGAATGCGCTGCTTGCTTTATCGTCGCCCTTTCTATGGAAGATCACCTTATTGTCAGCAATCTCCACATCTACACGACCATGTGTATCCAGACGCTTTGTATCTTTTCCTTTGGAAACGACAACTTCTGTACCCCGGACTTCAACCTCTACGCCTGCCGGGATATCAATCGGTTTCTTTCCTATACGTGACATACTCTTTTCCTTACCAGATACTACAGAGAACTTCACCGCCGATTCCGCGCTTGTACGCTTCATCGTTCGGTAGAACGCCCTGTGATGTGCTTACGATAATGGTACCGTAGCCGTTTTTGAATCTCTTGATCGCATCTTTGCCCTGATATACGCGTCGACCGGGCTTAGAGATACGTTTTACCTCATTGATTACACTGTTGCCGTTATCATCGTACTTCAATACGACATTGATACTCTTTTTGCCGTTATTGTCGACAACTTTGTAGCTCTCAATATACCCTTTTTCCTGTAATATGTTTACTATCGCTTCAACTATTTTAGAGTAAAGAAGCGTAGTAACTTCCAACTTTCTCATAGATGCGTTTCTAATGCGTGTCAATGAATCTGCAATTAGATCGTTCACCATTGCCTCTCCTTACCAGCTCGATTTTTTGACGCCAGGAAGAAGACCTTCGCTAGCCATTTTGCGCAGGCAGATTCGGCATATGCCGAAGTCTCTGTACACTGAGTGCGGGCGTCCGCAGATGCTGCAGCGCGTATATGCACGGACTTTGAATTTAGGTTTTCGCTGTTGCTTAGCAATCATCGATTTTTTAGCCATTTTGTCGTCCTTTTGCAAAAGGCATACCGAGCTTCTCAAGGAGCGCGAATGCCGCTTTGTCACTGTCGGTAGTTGTAACGATTGTGATGTTCATTCCGTGAGTCTTGAGGATGTTGTCATACT
>JAKIUX010000099.1 GCA_021647345.1 Hydrogenimonas sp. | reverse complement strand
GAATGATCGATCTAAGCTGGACCGCCACAAGCTCCACAGGGCTGTGCTCAAGTTTATCAATCTCTTTTGCGATATCGTTTTGTATCTTCACCGCTATCTCGTTACGTTTAACAGGCAAATCTTCAGCCTTATACTGCCCTATAACGTTTCTAACAACATCTCGCACGACTGGGTTGATGATCTTCTCTTCCCAGTTTAGCCCCCACTCCGCTATAGTTTGAGGAGCTCTTTCGGGATTTAGCCGATACTGCACGGTCAACTCTATGTTTACAGGCAGGCCCCTTGCATCAAGCACCGCGATGGCCGGTTTTATCAGAACTCCGCCTCTTCTGTCAAAATCACCTTCGCCCGCGGTACTTTTGTAGTTTACGATACGAACTTTTGTATCTACCACAATGACATCTTGAATAGCTGGTATAAATAGGTGAAAGCCCGGAGTAAGCGGCTGCGGATCGAACTTACCTGCCGTTTTCAAGATACCCACTTCGCCGGAATTGATGACGACGAAAGGTTTAAAGAAGATAAGCAGTGCCGCAACTATGACAACCACATAAAGAAGCGACGCCTTTTTACTGAAGTCCTGTATGAACTGAGGAGGCTTTGGAGGGCGATTTTCGCCTCCGCCTCCGCCATTTTGCTTATTGAAATAGTCATTCATGTCTGCCGGCATGAAAATCCTTTTTGTTTTTTTGATATTCCTACTAAATGTAGGTTAGATAGTGATTAAAATCGCTGTTTCGTCCGTAGACGACATCGAAATATTCCCGCTGCAGATGCTCTGTAACGGGCCCTCTTTTGCCTTCACCGATTACTCTTGCGTCAACCTCCCTTACCGGTGTGACCTCTGCGGCGGTACCGGTAAAGAAAGCCTCGTCGGCAATATATACTTCATCTCTTGTTATTCGCCTGAATTCTACAGTGTAACCAAGTTTTTCAGCAAGCTCTATAACTGTCGCTTGAGTTATAGACTCCAAACTGTTGTCGTGGGGAGGGGTGATGATGACGCCGTCTCTTACGATGAAGAAGCACTCGCCGCTCCCTTCGGCCACAAACCCCTCTTCATCAAGCAAAAGAGCCTCTTCGTAGCCGCACTCGATAGCTTCAAATTTTGCCATCTGGCTGTTTAGGTAGTTGGCTACCGCTTTGGCTTTACCCATGGTAGATTTTATCGAGTTCCTGGTAAAAGAGGAGATCTTTACGCGAATCCCCTTTTCAAGCCCCTCGTCTCCGAGGTAGCTTCCCCACTCCCATGCCGCTATGGCGGTCTCAACCGGCGCTTTTACATGGTGGACGCCCATCACTCCGTAGCCGAGAAATATAATGGGGCGTATGTAGACGTTTCCGTCGAAGCGGTTTGCCCTTAAAAGCTCAATTTGAGCCGCTTCAAGCGCTTCGAGAGTGTATGTAGGCTTTATCATCGTAATTTTTGCGGAGTTTAAAAGCCTTTTTGTGTGCTCTCTTAGGCGAAATATCGCAAGCCCTTTTTGGGTTTTGTAGGCGCGGGTACCCTCAAAAACCCCGTTTCCGTAGTGAAGGGTATGGGTAAGTATGTGAACTTTCGCCTCGTCCCAAGGAACAAGCTTGCCGTTCATCCATATTGTATCAGCCTGTTTCATTCAGTGCTCCAAATTTATCATTTCATAGAAAAATTGGTAGATTTTATCTTATAATAGATTAAAAGCAGTTTGCAATTTAATAATAGGGGGTATTTGAAGATGATAGAGGCTAAAATCTTTATGGGTTCAAAAGAGGTTGACAGAGACGGTAAATCTACGAGGAGATCTCCTTATAGCGGGGAGATTGTCTCAAGCCACCCGCTCTGTTCGGCCGAAGATGCCAATGAGGCCCTAAAAATAGCCAAAAGAGCGTTTAGTGAAAGCAAGAAGACGCCGCTTTCGCAAAGAATCGCATGGCTAAGAGATGTGGCGGCAAAACTAAGAGAGCAAAAAGAGCTCTTTTCTAAAACCGTAACCGATGAGATCGGAAAACCAATCATGTTTAGCCGCATAGAGGTAGATAGATGCATAGAGACGGTGGAGCTTACAGCCGATGCGCTGACTCACCTAAGGGGAGAGACGATACCCACCGACGCTACGCCAAGCGGCAGAAGATCGACCGCCTTTTGGCGAAGAGTGCCGGCCGGTGTGGCTGTGGCCATAACCCCTTTTAACTTTCCGCTGAACTTAACGGCGCATAAGCTTGCCCCTGCTCTTGGCGCAGGCTGCAGTGTCGTTTTGAAACCGACGCCGGAAGCTCCCGCTACGGCATATCTGTTTGCTAAACTATTCATAGAGAGCGAGTATGCCGTAAAGGATGCTCTAAGCGTCGTATATGGAGATGCCGAGGTGGGCGGAGCTCTGGTCTCAAGCCCGATACCGCGAGTCATAAGCTTTACCGGCAGTGTTCCGGTAGGAGAGATCATAACCAAAAGTGCAGGCATAAAAAAGGTGAGTCTGGAGCTTGGAGGAAACGCGGCCACGTTTGTAGAAAGCAGCGCCGATATACCGCATGCCGCAGCAAGGTGCGCATTCGGAGCCTTTGTCAACTCCGGTCAGGTTTGTATATCTTTGCAAAGAATATATGTAGATGCGCCAATTTATGACAGATTTGTAGAGGCTATGGCGAGCGAGACTCTTAAGCTGAAGGTAGGAAGCCCGTATGATGATGATACCTTCATGGGGCCGCTCATAGACAAAGAGGCCAACGAGAGGGCTCTAAGCTGGGTAAAGAGTGCCGAAAAAGAGGGGGCAAGAGTCGTTGCGGGGGGCGAGATAGTTGATGGTATTTTTGCGCCTACCGTTATGGCTGATGTGACGGATGATATGAAGATAGTGTGCGAAGAGGTCTTTGCCCCTATAGTGAGTCTTGTCAAGGTAGAAGGGTTTGACGAGGCGGCAAAGAAGATGAACGACTCGCCATACGGCCTGCAGTTTTCAATCTTTACAGACAGTTTGGAGCTTACGCAAAGAGCGCTCGATGAGTTTGAGTGCGGCGGCATAGTTGTAAACGATGTGCCTACCGTGCGATTTGACATACAGCCATACGGCGGTATGAAGCTAAGCGGCGTTGGCAGAGAGGGCCCTGAGTTTGCCTTGGAGGAGTTTACCGAGATACAGTCTGCGGTAATCTTATGATGGCCAAAAAAGCGGCCGTAAGCGCCTGCCTTCTTGGGAGAAACTGCCGCTATAACGGCGAGATAAAAGAGAATAAAGAGGCGATCGAAAAACTCAAAAGAGCAGGCTGCGAAATAGTTGAGTTCTGCCCGGAAGAGGCCTGCTTCGGCACTCCGCGTGAAGCGATGGATCTTACTCTGACCCCCGAAGGCGTCAAAGCGCTTACAAAATTCACAAAAGAGGACCGCACCACTCCCGTGGCCGACTACGCCGAAACCTTCTTCACCCAAAACCCCGACATCGACCTCTTTGTAGGCAAAGCCCGCAGCCCCAGCTGCGGTGTGCGTACCGCCAGACTTTACGACGAAGAGGGCAATCTCATCAGCGAAAAAGAGTCCGGCATCATGGCCGCCGAAGCCAAAGTCAGAGGCATCGAGGCGGTTGATGATGAAAATTTATAAAAAACCGCTAAAATCGTAGAAAAACAGAGTATAATTATTTAAACCGGACACGGCGCTGTCGAAAAGGTATATTATAATTGTTGAAAATTTTGAAATAAGGTTGAAAGTGCTACAAATAAAAGCAAGAACAGCGACAAAAAATCTTTTAATCCAAAAAAGTATGTCAAAGCTTTTTCAATCTTTTCTCTATTCTCATCTGCCTGAAAAAGAGCATCAAGGGTATGAATCTTCTACGGGAAAACTTTTTAAGTCAGTTAATTTTCGAATTCGCTATTTTGATGATCGTTTTGAGATAGATTTTACTGCACTCAATAAGTCGCATGAGCAGATGATTGCCATCGAGATTTTAAAAAACGGGTTAAAGCTGGGTGAGATCTATTTTGCTGAAACTACTGTTGGGTTTGTTGATCGTCAATTAGGTGAAGATGTGACAAAGATGGTAGTGCGTGGAGATGTTTGTGCTGCGATAAAAAATCGTGTAACGGGTAAGAAGATATTTCTTGAACCAGGTGATAGTCGTCATACAGAGATTATTACCAACCACACTTTGCAAAAGTTTGAAGCACTGTTAGGAAAGCCTTACACAAAAGAGCTTCTCATAGAGCCACTTTGGCAAAGCTTGAAACCCCGAACCTTTTGGTATGAAAAGACCCCTTACATCGCATGGTTTGCCAAATATAAGATTCAAGCCGATTCACAAATGCTGAATTTACTACTTGATACAGGGCTTGGTGGGGATAGTATGAAAAATTTGGGGTTTTTGGAGGTGGTGGAGTGAGTTTAGATAGTGTATCTATACTCTGGACAGCATCACCATTGATGGTGAGAGGCAATCCCTACTTTACTTCGGGTGAATCCAGAGCCTATTTAGTTGAAATTATAGCAAAACTTTATGTGATTTGGAAAGGTGGAGAGATGAGGCAAAGGCTTTTGGAGATTTGTAATGGCTGATTTGGTAAAGATTTTTTATGAAGTAGGGAAGGTTTTTGAGAATGAAGGAATTGAAAATTATAATCAGATTTATTATAGAGGTATTAAAAAAATAGTTACGATTGAACTAACTGATAAAAATTATAAACCAGAAGAATATGATAGCAATAGGATTGTTCACCGTTTTTTCCTTCGTGTAACATCGTCAAGAGGAGGTAATCTCTACCCATTTCTTTTTTTAAATGGGAATATTGATAGTGGAATAAAGAATTCATTTAAAAATATGTATAAATATATAGATGATGAAAATAGAAAAGTTCTTAAGAGTATAGAAAGCATTATAGATTATAAAAAACTAAAAGAAGTTTTGAAAAATTATATCAATAAAAATAAAAAAGAAAAAAATATTTATTTAGGCGTAATTTATGATGGTAAAACATTTAATGAGCTATTTCCTGATATAGCATATAGTTATGCAGAAAAGGTCTGTAATGGTGAAACTGAAAAGAATTTAGAGTGCTATATTGATGGCAATTCACGCATTGGCTATGATCCTAAATTAAACTTTTGCAGTATAGATGATCTTCCTAATAATTTGAAAAAAAATACTAAATATCGCTTGTTACCACTTAGTAAAGAGGCTGCTTGTTTAGTAAAGCAGGGATTTGAAAGGATTTTTGAAAGACAGATTTTCCGTTTCTATCTTTTTGGACACTCTTACTATTTATTACCAACACTCTTTA
>JAKIUX010000098.1 GCA_021647345.1 Hydrogenimonas sp. | reverse complement strand
GCAACAATTGCTGCCAGGGGCGGCGTAACCAAATCTATAGACGGTGGCAAGGTATATGCGGGCTTTCCGCTAATGGAGCATAAAAGGTGGCTAAGGCTAAACGCTCTGCTATCAAGGCTATTAGAAAAGAAAAAGTGATACAATTACAGTGAAATAAATCTAAATAGGAGTATATAAAATGAAAGAGTCACAGCTTATAAAAGAGATACCTTTGGCCAGTAGTAATGACGGTGCTATAACCATAGCGACAATACATGAACCTTACGGCAAAGATTCATCTTCGGTCGTCAGTCTTGGAATATGGCTATCAAAAACGAGTGAAGAGCCCGACTGGAAAGTTCATATACCTGCAGAGAATCTTGATGATGTCATCAAGGCGCTTGAAGAGGCGAAAAAAGAGCTTTAACTAAAATTTGATAAAATGCGCTCACAAAAATAAAAAGGAGTGCAATGAGAGTTGCAAAAGGTTTTAGGGGCAGATACTTCAATCTTGCCGCAATCGCCGCTACCGTCAGCTGTATTCAGCTTCATGCGCAGGAGGTTAGGGCGATACAGCTTGAGAGGGTAGTAGTAAGTGCTGCCAACAGTGAGCAGGATGAAGAGGATGTGACCGAAGATATTACGGTCATTACGGCAGAAGAGATTCAAGAGAGAGGCTATAAAACTCTCAAAGATGCGCTTGCATCTGTTTCCGGAGTCTCTTTCACTTCCAACGGAGGTTTCGGGCAGCCGACTTCGATCTATCTAAGAGGGCTAAGGTCAGACCAGGCACTTGTTCTAATTGACGGGATACGTGTTAATGATGTAACAGGATTAAACGGTGCGCAGTATGAGCTTTATAGGCTCGATAATGTTGAGCGAATAGAGGTTGTTAAAGGACCTCAAAGCGGAGTCTGGGGTGCTGACGCTACAGCCGGTGTTATTAACATAATTACCAAAAATAGCGGTAAAAAGTTTCTCTCTTACGGCTTCAACTTTGGTACATTTGATTCAAGAAGCTTTGATCTTTCTGTTGGCGCCAGAGTAGGGCAGTTTGACTATCTAGCCTTATTATCTACTTTTAAAACTCAAGGATTCTCTGCAGCCAAACCAGGCTCAGGGTCGCCTCTTTATGGCAGTAGCGGAGAAGATCTCGGATATGAAAATGATCCATATAGCAGAAGAAGCTACCTGCTGAAAGTCTGATACGATATTACACAAAACGATAGAGTAGAAGCTTCTATAAGAGCCGTAGATGCTGAGATTCACTATGACTCCATAGATTTTGCTACAGGCAAAACGGTAGATGCACCCGACGGCCCCTTTACTCTAAATAGTGTAAAAAACAGATTCTATCGTGCCGAGTATAGCAGAGAGGATGGTTCCAACAGTGCCAAGCTTTTCTACAACTACTCAACCTTCAACAGAACCCAATACGGCGGCTACAGCGGCCATATAAAAGAGGCCGGGCTAATCGATAGATACGACTATATGGATGATGGTTTCATGCAGGCTGGAGGCGGCTACCAAGGGTTTCACCAGGGGCTCTCCGCGGGAGCTGACCTTGGAAAAAAGTATGCCAACAGGTATATATTCGCCACCAACTACAACAGATTTTTCGAGGGTAAAACTATTTTAAGCGAGTCAGTAAGGTATGACAACTATACATCATTTGACAATAAGATGACATACAAACTTGGGCTTAAACACTATATTGTAGATTCGCTATATTTTGCCGCTAACACCTCCACAGGATATAATGTGCCGACTCTATACAGGCTCTACGACAGCTGGGTCGGCAATGCAGCACTAAAGCCTGAAAAGAGTAGAGGTTACGATCTTGCGCTTGGGTATATGGGGTTCAAAGTTCTCTACTTTTCTCAAAAAACGGAAGATCTTATAGATTATAACTACTCAACCTTTAAATACTACAACGTGCCTGGAAACTCGGAATTTAAAGGTTTGGAGCTCTCTTATAACGGAACTCTGCTTGAGAGCTTAATATATGATCTTGGCTATACGAGACTCTTTAAAGCTGAAGACAGCATAGGTGCTGATCTTCCTAGAAGAGCGAAAGATACCATAAACTACTCGCTAACATGGTTTCCTACCCAAAAGCATACAGTAAATATTAACGGCTACTATGTTGGAGAGAGATACGACAATGCGGCCGGTACAGTTCAGACGGGAAAATATAATGTAACGAATCTATCGCTTAGGCATAACTTCGCAAAAGGTTATACCGGAGAGATAGAGATAAGAAACCTTTTTGATCGATTCTATCAAGAGGTTGACGGATACGCCACCGCTAAACGCTCATTCTATATAGGAATAAGTGCGAGGTATTGATGGCAAGAGCGGCAAGAGGGTTTAAAGGAAGATACTTCACGCTTCAGGCAATTCAAGCCCTGAGTGCTGAAGCTAAGCTTAGCTCAACTGAAAACTCCTTTCTATCACGTGCCGCTTTTTATCTTCTATTGAGCCAAGAGGATGATGACCCTCCTGATGAAGAGGTAATATGCCCTTGCACAAAAAGAGTTGCGATAGGAGACTCCAAGCCTTGCCACTGCAACTGCTACTTCAGGCGCCGTGCTTGGCTCCTTTTTCATCTTAGCAAATTCTTCAGACGAACTCTTTGCCGCTGCAGAAAAACAAAAACTGGACTCGCTCCGCCACTCTTTTAATCTTCTTCGGTGAACCGTTTTATTGAGTGTTCTGAAATAGACTCTTATGCTCAAACTGCTTCGATATGGTGGCTCGGAGTTTTGCTGAAACTCCTACCAATGCGCTGCATATGTTGTTTTCAGAAGAGTCTTTTCAGAACAAAAACTTTTAAGAGAGTTTTATTTGAAAGATAAAGAGAGGATAGTTATGTCTGAAATTAGAAACTGGGTTACGGGTTTTGCGAGAATAGGTGAAAAAAGAGAGCTTAAAAAGGCTCTTGAGAGTTACTGGAGAGGCGAGAGTACTTTCGATGAGGTTGAAAGTGTCTCAAGGGAGCTGAAAGAGAGGCACTGGAGCTACCAGAATAGAGCAGGTATAGATGCAATAAGCGTAAACGACTTCTCTCTTTACGACCAGACTCTCGATATGGTGGAGATTTTGGGTCTTGTGCCCGATAGATTCAAAGATATTGAAGATAGGGTTGAGCGATATTTTGCAATGGCAAGAGGAGATGCTACCCATACAGCTATGGAGATGACAAAGTGGTTTAATACCAACTACCACTATATTGTCCCTGAACTTAAAAGCGGCATGGAGTACAAGATAGATATCTCCAAAATAGAGGATGAGTATAGAGCTGCCAAGAAGCTGGGCGTAGAGCCTAAAGTCAACATTATCGGCCCTTTGACATTTTTAGCGAATGCGAGAAGGGTTGACGGCCCAAACGAGGATGCTCTGACTCTCTACACTCAGATTTTACCTGCATATATAGCTCTCTTTGAAAAGTTGAGCAGTCTTGGCAGCAGGGTGGTGGTTCAGGTAGATGAGCCTATTTTGGTTACTGACAGAGTTGTAGAGCTCTCTCTTCTTCTTAAAGAGTCGTACAACAGGCTTTGCGAAGCGGCTGAAAATCTCGATATATATGTAGTTACCTACTTCAATCATGCGAAAGAGGCTGTGGCGCAGCTTGTTCAGACTCCTGTAAAAGGTATAGGGATAGACTTCGTTTACGGCAGTGAGAATATAGAGATTCTTGATATGATCTCGGCCAGCAACAAGGTTCTTGTAGCCGGTGTCGTCGACGGAAGAAACATATGGATAAGCGATATTGAGAGCAAACTCAAGCTTCTTGAGACGATCTCTTCTAAAGTGTCGAAAGAGAGGCTTATTATATCTACATCATGCTCACTCCTGCATGTGCCCTATTCTATCTCTTATGAGAAGCGGCTGAGTGATGATATAAAGTCTTGGCTCGCTTTTGGTCTAGAGAAGCTCGATGAGCTCTCTTTGATAACCAAGATATTTTTTGACGGGGCCGACTCGCTAAACTCCAAAGAGGCTCTTAGTTACGCGAGAAACAGGGAGGCGAGTCAATCAAGAAGAGAGTCAAAGCTTATTCACGACGCGGCTGTGCAGAGCAGAATGGAGAGTATAGAGGGGCTCAAAAAGAGTAGAAGATCTTTCGAAGAGCGGATAAAGATTCAGCATGAAAAGTTCGCATATGCGCCGCTCTGTACGACAACGATAGGGAGTTTTCCTCAGACTCAGGAGGTTCGTGCAGTAAGAAGAGATTTCAAAAATGGCAAGATCAGCAAGAGCGAGTATGTAGATAGAATGAAGGGCTTTATTAAAGAGTGTGTTAAGATACAGGAGAGTATCGGCCTTGAAGTGCTTGTACATGGAGAGTTTGAGAGAAACGATATGGTTGAATATTTCGGCGAGCAGCTAAAGGGTGTTGCCTTTAGTGAAAACGGATGGGTTCAGAGCTATGGCAGCCGCTGTGTCAAGCCCCCTATCATCTACGGTGATGTAAGCAGGCCTGAGCCGATGACACTTTTTTGGAGTACCTACGCCCAGAGTCTAACAAAGAAGCCTATGAAAGGGATGCTAACAGGCCCTGTGACAATCTTGAACTGGTCTTTCGTGAGAGACGATCAGCCAAGAAGTAAGACATGCTTTCAGATAGCTCTGGCCATAAGAGATGAGGTTGACGATCTTCAGCGAGCCGGAATAAAGATGATTCAGGTTGATGAAGCGGCTTTCAAAGAGGGGTATCCTCTAAGAGCGGCTGACCGCCCTGCATATGAGAAGTTCGCGCTTGAAAGTTTCTGGATAACGACGGGAGTTGCCGAAGATGATACACAGATACATACACATATGTGTTACAGCGACTTCAATGACATTATAGATACAATAGAGGCTATGGATGCCGACGTTATTTCCATAGAGACCGCAAGAAGCGGAAATACACTGTTGAAGGTTTTCAAGGAGCATGGCTACAAGAAAGAGATAGGGCCCGGTGTCTACGATATTCATTCACCGAGAATCCCGAGTGTAGAGGAGTTGCAGAAGCAGATTTTGGCACTTCTTGAGGTTCTGCCGGCTAGACAGCTCTGGATTAACCCGGATTGCGGATTGAAGACGCGAAGATGGGAAGAGGTTATCCCCAGTCTTGAGAATATGGTGAAAGCCGTTAAAAAGGTACGGGCATCTCTTTGATGCTCGCCTCTACAGAGTTCTGAGCGCCTCGTCGAAGGCGTTCACCTTCTTCATCGCCTCAAGAGTGAGCCTATTTATATCTTTCGTTGATAGATCATACTTTTTCTGCATAGC
>JAKIUX010000097.1 GCA_021647345.1 Hydrogenimonas sp. | reverse complement strand
AGAAGCCTCTGTTAGCCAAAGCGGCAAAACCTACAACCTCGGCACCGAGTCTCTCCACTTCGGCTGCCGCCTCCGTAGCGGAGCCTCCCGTGGTTATTATATCTTCGCATATAAGGATCTTTTCGCCCTCTTTTACTTCAAACCCGCTGCGAAGGGTCATCTTTCCTTCAACTCTTTCGGTAAAGATGTAGCGGCAATTTAGAGCTGAAGCAAGGGCAAAACCGGCTATGAGTCCGCCTATAGCCGGAGAGCACACAGTATCTACCTGAAGGCCGTACTCTCTTATCTGTTTTGCAAGTTCATTTGCCAAAAGAGCGGCTGTTTTTGGCTCTTCAAGAACCTTTGCCGACTGCAGATAGTACTCCGAGTGGTTGCCGGAGCTAAGTTTGAAGTGGCCGTGCAGCAGTGCATCGGCATCCATATATATCTTTTTTATATCCACATCTATACCTTTAGGACCTCTTCCTCTTTCGCCTTTACCAGATCGTCAACCTTTTTGACGAACTCGTCGGTGATCTTTTGTATCTGATCGTGGCCCCTTTTCTCCTCATCTTCCGTAATCACCTTATCTTTGGCGAGTCTTTTAATCTTGTCGTTGGCATCGCGGCGAATGTTTCTGATGGCGACCTTCGCCTTTTCGCCCATCGCCTTGGCCTGCTTCGCGCTCTCTTGGCGCTGCTCTACGGTCATTGGAGGGAAGAAGAGTTTTATAGTCTCGCCGTCATTGTTTGGATTGACGCCTATATTAGCCTGCTGTATCGCTTGCTCGATTTCGGGCAGAAGATTCTTCTCCCACGGGCTGATTGTTATTGTCTGTGCATCTGTGGCTATGACGCTTCCTACCTGGTTTAGAGGCGTCGGTGTGCCGTAGTAGTCAACTTTTATATTGTCGACTATATGGGTCGAGACGCGCCCTGTCCTAATGGTTGAGAAATCTTTTTTGAGCACCTCAAGGCTCTTTTGCATATGCTCTCTTGCGTAGTCATAGACTTCGTTAAGCTCTTCCATACTCTTTTCTCCTTATGGTTTTACAAGAATCTTTGTCGATATTCTATCTTTTTGAAGCTTTAAAATTAGACGGCTTCGCCTATTTTTCAATTTCAGATTCAAATGGGTCTTGAGTCTGCCCTCTTTTAGCTCTACCCTCTTCCAGCCGTAGCCTGTAAGATATAGCCACCCTGTTTTAGCTTTAGGCTCTGTTTTTACCTCAACCCGTTCTACAATCGAGTTTTTTGGCCAGTTGCGCGGCTCTATCCACTCTGCTGGCAAAAATTTGATCTTCAGTTTAGCTTTAAGGTTGACTTCACCGGTAAGGGCTATGCGATCTAGGTCAAATATATCTGATCTATTTGAGACTGCACCGACATTTTGGTTGCATATGGCGTCAAATCCAAACTCTTCGGCAATCTTTTTTACTCTCTCGTTATACTCACCGTAAGGGTAGGCGAAGTAGCGCGGTTTGAAGCCTAAGCGCTTCTGCAGAAGGCTCAGCCCTTTTTTAAAATCATCTCTAAGGTAGTCGTCGCCCTTTGAGACCATATGGGGATGAGCGTGCGAATGAAAGCCGATTTCGCCGTAGCGAGCCGCCTCTTTTATCTGCTCCCAGTTCATAAAGTCTCCATATCCGCCTTCAGTAGCTTCTGTATAGACAAAAAGTGTAAACGGGAAACCATACTCTTTAAAGATGGGCAGGCCGTTTTCAAAAAAACTTTTATAGTTGTCGTCAATAGTTAAGACTACCCAGTTATCCGGTATTTCCTTCTTCTCTTTCAAGGCTTTTGTAAGCTTCGAGAGAGGAACAACTTTGAATCCGTTGTTTTTGAAGTATTCAAACTGCTTTTTAAGCGACTCGATAGGCGTATTTGTGGAAGGGTGGCGCGTGTCGCCGAAGCGGTGATATACGAAGATGTGGGCATCTGCAAGCAAGGCGGCGGCAAAAAGCCACAGCCCAAGCAGCGTACGCATCATTCGCCGGCTGGAGCTTGCGGTGCCGCCGGGGCCGATGGCGCCGCAGGGGCGTTCGGCAGAGCGGGAGCCGCAGGTACGGCAGTGTCGATCTTGATCGTATCGACTACCGACTCGTTATGGCTCTTATTGTAGAGATAACCCAAGGCTATAGTGTTTAAAACAAAAAGAAGCCCGACGGTAAACGTAGCTTTAACTAAAAAGCCGGCAGGACCTTTTGCTCCGAAAACAGACTCGTTTGAGCCGCTATAGGCTCCAAGCCCTATAGATGAGCTTTTCTGCAGAAGCACGAGTACCGTCAATACGAGCGTTAAAACGATCTGAGTGATGAATAAAATTGTAGTCATTTGGTTAAATCCTTCTTTTAGCGAAACAATCTGTTTGAGAGTTGAAACCTTAATGATCTTCAGTTTCAGCAAATACTATTGCAAGTTTCGGGATAATTAGCGCGCTATTATATCCAAATTGAAAGTCAATATGCAACACCATAAAGAGTTTTGCCGTTTTGCCGATGAGTATGGCCGCTACAGCCTGATACAAGATAGGGTTGCAAAGGCTCTTGTGAAAAGGATCGACCGAGGCTATAGCCGCATCGTAGATCTCGGAAGCGGAAGCGGAGCATTTTTTAAGGCATATGAACGTCCGTTCATTTCATATTTGGCGGTCGATATTTCAAAGCAAATGCTCGCTCTGCATCCTAGCGGCGAAGGGGTCGAAAAGATTCTCGGAGACTTCGACGACCCATCTCTTTTTAAGCGTCTTGAGGGGATGGAGTTCGATCTTCTTGTCTCATCTTCGGCGCTTCAGTGGAGCAGGGATCTCAACCTGGCCATAGAGCGCATTGCCTCTTTGAAACGAAAAACCGCCCTTTCGATCTTTACCTCAGGAACATTCGCCTCTTTGCATAAAGTTGCCGGCACAAAGTCGCCGATACGCAGCACGGAAGAGACGATAGAGGCTATAAAGAGGCATCTTGATGCAAAGATCGATATTTTAAAATATCGGCTATACTTTAAAGATACCCTCTCTATGCTTCGATACATAAAAAGAAGCGGAGTAAGCGGCGGTGAGAGGAGGCTCTCTTATCATGAGACCAAGAGGGTTCTAAGAGACTACCGTCTCTCATATCTTGAGTTCGAGATTGTCGTGTCTATAGGGAAGTAGCTGATGAATAGCCTCGCGTTTTTCAGGATGTGCCTCTTTTTCGAGTATCCGTCAAAAAGAGAGAGTCTGTAGACCCTGCCTCTGCTCCACCGTTCAGGCAGAAAGAGTGCGGCGTCGAAGTCATCGAGTTCGGAGTCGTCATCTATCGCAACGCCTTGCTCATCATATCTTACCCGCAGTTTCAGCTTGGAGTACTCTGTTTTTAGCGCCACTATCTTCGTCTCTCCTATAGCCAGAAGTATCGATATCGGCCTATATCTTTCGCACTCTTTATAGAGCTTTATGCATCCTTCGGATATGTTGACTCTGACCACTTCGCCGTAGCGTGCCCTCGCATATAAAGAGTTTAGCCGCTGCTCTCTCATCTTCTCTATCTGCAGCTCTCTCATCCTCTCTTCGTGGCGCAGCCGCTCTCTTTGAAGCCTATCTTGCGCATCTATCTTGGCCTGTTTTGAGCTAAGCTCTGCCCTCTTTTCCGGCGACAGAGCCTTCCAGCTCTCTTCATCCAACCCCATCGGGTATCTGGCGGCGCATCCGCTTGTAAAAAGGAGCAGTGCAACGGCCGCTATATAAAGAGCTATTCTCATAAGTCCGCCTTTAGTTGAAATTTACCTGAAATATATATCGGATTTGAAGACTCTTTGTGGAGTTTTTGTAAAAATGATTAAAATTGCACAAATAGATATACTCAAAGGGGCATAGATGCTAAATGGTGAGTCGGCACGAAGTGTAGCTAATGATGAGAGCTACATAGCGCTTGTAAAAAAGAGGGGGCGTTTTGCTTGGAGTCTTGCGGCTGCAATATCTATTATCTACTTCTCTTTTATATCTCTTATAGCTTTCTATCCGCAGGTATTGTCTATTAAAGTTTTTGGCAGCAATGTTATTACTCTTGGTATTCCGGTCGGTATAGGCGTTATCTTCTGCGCCTTTGCGCTTACCGGAATCTATGTTCTAAGGGCCAATAGAGAGTTTGACAGGCTAAATAGAGAGCTCCTAAAAAGGCATAAAGAGCGCAGCGAGGAGGGCGATGTTTTATGAGATTTTTTCTACTTCTGCCTCTTTTTGGAGTCCACCTTTTTGCCGCCGCAATCGATGATACTTCCAAAAAAGATTCTCTAAATATTCCTGCGATAGTAATGTTTTTGATCTTTGTGGTAGCTACTTTAGCAATAACATATTGGGCAGCAAGGCGTACCAATAGTGCAAGCGACTTTTATGCAGCAGGAGGGGGCATAACCGGCTTTCAAAACGGGTTGGCGATAGCCGGAGACTATATGTCGGCAGCATCATTTCTTGGAATTTCAGGCTTGGTATATCTTAAGGGGTATGATGGCCTGATATACTCCATAGGGTTTTTAGTCGGTTGGCCAATAATTCTCTTTTTGGTTGCAGAAAGGTTAAGAAATCTAGGAAAATATACCTTTGCCGATGTAGCCTCTTTTAGATTGAGACAAACACCGATAAGAGTGTTGGCCGCTTTTGGTTCGATAGCTACGGTTACTCTATATCTTATAGCGCAAATGGTCGGATCCGGCAAGCTTATAGAGGTGCTTTTTGGGCTCCCTTACGAGTCTGCGGTTGCCCTTGTCGGTGTTTTGATGATTTTGTATGTCACTTTTGGGGGAATGCTCGCTACCACATGGGTTCAGATTATAAAAGCTATACTTCTGCTTTCCGGGGCGACATTTATGGCTTTTATGGTTATGTATAACTTTGGGTTCAGTTTTGAAGCTCTGTTTGCAAAAGCTGTCGAGGTGCACCCAAAGGGTGAAGATATAATGAAACCGGGAGGGCTGCTTAGCGATCCTGTATCGGCGATAAGTCTTGCAATAGCTCTAATGTTCGGAACGGCAGGCTTGCCGCATATACTTATGAGGTTCTTTACTGTCTCGGATGCAAAAGAGGCCAGAAAGTCTGTATTTTATGCGACAGGTTTTATCGGCTATTTCTATATTTTGACGTTTATTATTGGATTTGGAGCCATAGTGCTTGTTATGTCAAGCCCTGAATATTTAGGGCTAAACGGAGAGCTTCTTGGCGGAAACAATATGGCGGCAATTCACCTAAGCCATGCCGTTGGCGGCGATCTCTTTCTCGGTTTTATATCCGCCGTTGCATTTGCGACTATATTAGCTGTGGTA
>JAKIUX010000096.1 GCA_021647345.1 Hydrogenimonas sp. | reverse complement strand
TATAAACGGTTTGTCAAAATCTTCATCTTTTAGCCCTGTAGCCCTTAGCAAACTTCTGTGCGGAGCTCTTTCAAACCCCTTTTTTATGATATCACTTCGCATTATAGATCGTCTCCGTTGAGAAATTTTGTCAAATTGTACCCAAAAACCTCTTTACATCCCTGAAAATTTGAGATATAATACCGATCCCAAAATATGCGGGAGTAGCTCAGTGGTAGAGCACGACCTTGCCAAGGTCGGGGTCGCGGGTTCGACCCCCGTCTCCCGCTCCATATTTTATGCAATAGCCGTTTGTGATAGTTTCCAAACCGAACAAATTTGCAGCCCGGATGGCGGAATCGGTAGACGCAAGGGACTTAAAATCCCTCGAACATTTGTTCGTGCCGGTTCAAGTCCGGCTCCGGGCACCATTTTAGAGGGCGACATAGCCAAGTGGTAAGGCACGGGCCTGCAAAGCCCTGATCCCCGGTTCGAATCCGGGTGTCGCCTCCAAAGTTGTACGGCGGTATAGCCAAGTGTTAAGGCAGCAGTCTTGCAAGGCTGTGAGCTCCGTGTTCAATTCCGGATACCGCCTCCACTATTTTTCTTCACTTCGGGGGATGGCTGAGTGGTCGAAAGCGGCGGTCTTGAAAACCGTTGAGGGTCACACCTCCCAGGGTTCGAATCCCTGTCCCCCGGCCAGCTTTAAGGTTTTGGGTTATCACTTTTGGGTTTTTGTCTAAAATCTAAAATCGATCATCCAAGGTCTACAATAGAGAGGTGGCCGAGTGGTCGAAGGCGCACGCCTGGAACGCGTGTGTGGCGCAAGCCACCGAGGGTTCGAATCCCTTCCTCTCTGCCATATTGCCAATAGAAGCATTCAGTCCGTTGCGGCGGATTGAGTGCTCCTCTTCAGACCTGTGCAACGGCTTGATAGGACACCGGGTCAGGACGGGAACGTAGCAGCCCACCCTATCTTGCCGGGTGCCGCAGTAATCTGGAGGGGAGTCTTTCTAAACTATTCAAGCCATACTTCTTACATCAAGAAATGATCCGCTCTCATACTCTTTTGCTTTTTTGAATGCCTCAAGTAGTCTTAGAGCCGCAGAGCTTGGCTCCATGATCGGTCCGCTTTTAAGGCGTGCTGCCGAAGGAAATTTCGCCGAGTCGACATCTTCAACAATATGACGCACCATAGGCGTATCTACCACACCGGGAGCGAGTGCGGTGATATGGGTATTTGGCATTTCGTTAGAATATAGCTTAAGGAGCATGTTTAGTGCCGCTTTTGAGAGTGAGTAGGCGCCCCACCCTTTATTGCCGTTAACCGCCGCTCCCGATGAGATACCAACTATCTGCTCTATCTCTATATTTAAGTCGATAAGCGTATCTATAATAACTTTATTGGCCCATACGTTGATCGACATAACGCTCTCTATCTCACGTAAATTTGTATCTTTTAACTCTTTTATCTCTCCTAGAACCCCGGCATTGAGAATGCAAAGATCAAGAGATTTTACACCTTTTAAAACCTTCATTAAAACAGATTCAATTTTCTCTGTAGCAGAAAGATCAAGCTGTGCATATTTTACTCGATTGTCAACAATTTTAGCCTTTGGGCTTTTGCCTACTGCATAGATCTTCACATCTTCTTTTAGAAGGGTTTCAGTCAAAGCTTTGCCGATGCCAGAGTTTATACCCGTAATAAAAATATTCCTCATTTTAGAGCCTCCCAAAATTTTTTAGATTTTATCAAAATAGGCTTTAAGCGGTAAACTTATATTTTCAAGTAAATAAAGCTTAGAAAAAGAATTCATAAAACTTGACAAATATACTATCAACTTGCTATAATTTTCAAAACCAAAAAAGGAGGATGCTATGTTGGTAACAAGATTTGATCCTTTCGCTGAGATAAGAGAGCTTGAAAAGAGACTTCTTGGAGCGGTCGATCTGCCCGCAAAAGGCGAAAAAGAGGTTGTAAACGCCTTTGTTCCGACTGTAAACACAAGAGAAGATGAGAACTCTTATGTGGTGGAGGTTGACCTTCCAGGGGTCAAAAAAGAGGATATCAAGGTTAATATCGATCCAGAAAAAGGTACATTAACCATTTCCGGAGAGCGAAAGTTCAAAAACGAAGTTAAAAAAGAGGACTATTACAAAATAGAGTCCAGTTACGGTAAATTTATGAGGACATTCTCTTTGCCTGAAAATGTCGATGCGGAAAATATAGACGCAAAGACCGAAGACGGAGTTCTTCATATAACTCTGCCGAAAGTGAAAAAAGAGGAGAAGGAGATCAAAGAGATCCCCGTTAAATAATCGTGGGCCCCTTTGGGCCCCCTTTCTGCTGCACCTATATATATCTTTTTCAATTTTCTTCAAGTCCCGCTATGTTATAAATCTTCTAAAACGATAGGAGATTTCCAATGAGCGATATTTTAAAAATAGGCAGATACGAGTTTAAGAGCCGACTGATAGTTGGAAGCGGTAAATATCCCGATTTTCAGACTACCAAAGATGCTACGCTTGCAAGTGGGGCAGAGATGATAACGGTTGCGGTTAGGCGAGTAAATATAACCGACCCTAACGAAGAGAATCTTATGGATTATTTCAAGGGTACAGATGTTAAATTTCTGCCAAACAGTGCCGGCTGCACAAACGCTGACGAGGCGATAACGCTTTTTAGGCTAACAAGAGAGGCTACAGGAATAGATCTTATAAAGCTTGAAGTTATCGGTGATACTCAAAAGACTCTCTACCCTGATGTCATAGAGACAATAAAGGCGTGCGAGGTTCTTTCTAAAGATGGCTTTACGGTAATGGCCTACACAAATGATGACCCTATTATCGCAAAAAGGCTTGAAGATGCCGGGGCTGCCGCCGTCATGCCCCTTGCCGCACCTATCGGAAGCGGTCTTGGTGTACAAAACAGATACAATGTTGTTTTTGTCCGAGAAGCTGTAGATGTGCCTGTTATTGTCGATGCAGGAATAGGGCAGGCGAGCGATGCGGCTGCCGCTATGGAGCTTGGAGCCGATGCGGTTTTAACCAATACGGCTATAGCTCAGGCTAAAGAGCCGATAGTTATGGCCGAGGCTATGAAGTATGCGGTAACTGCCGGAAGAATGAGTTATCTTGCGGGGCGAATCCCTAAGCGGCCTTATGCAACCGCTTCAAGTCCCGTAGATGGAATGATTCAGTTTTAATCAAAAAATATCAGCGGCCCCTTATTTGTTAACGAAGTATTAATAAAACTTGATATAATTTTTTATATGCGACAAAGGAGGGCCGCAATGCATCTTAATGGGGTAAAAGAGCAACAACTGCTGCAAAGGTTGATAGATAATAGTGCGGCAAAAGAGTATATCGATATTGAGCTTTACCGCCTAAAGCGCTACGGGTGCCCGGTAACTGTCGGGGTGTTCAAATGTCACGATCCTCTTTTTGAAAATAAATTTTCTGCTCACTCCAGAAAGAGCGATCGCCTTCTTTCTCTAGTCGATAACCACTACTTCTCGCTTTTTTATCATACCGATATTGGCGGAGCCATAAAAGCTGCAGAGAACTTGTTTGTCTATCTAGAGCCTGAAGCAAAAGATGATAAGGTGGCTCTAACACAGTTAAGAGAGGATGATGAGCTTGAAGGAGTGCTTAAAAGAGCGGTCTCTCTTTTTGTTTTGGCAAAGAGTGTCGATGAGACTATTGTTGACGACTCGCTGCTGATGTGATCTGATCTATATCTTTAATACTCCTAACAGGTTTAGCATCATAAAAATCAATGCCACCGGCGCAACATATCTTATACTAAATCTCCATACCTTAAAATATCTCTCTCCCATTTCGTGCTCAAGGGCAGATTTAACCCTCTCTTTCTGCAGAATGTAGCCTACAAATATCGCTATCAAAAGACCTCCAAGAGGCAATAGTATAGAGTCGGTTGTGTACTCCAAAATATCAAAAAAGGGTTTTCCCCCTATGCTAAAAAGGTCTCCCCATGCTTTGGTATAGCTTAAAAGTGCACTTAAGCCTACTAAGTAGTATGCCGCTCCGGCTACTGCTACAGCCTTAAGCCTGGTTGTGTTGAAGCGGTCTATAATGTACTGCACTACAGGCTCAACAAGCGAAACGGCTGAAGTTAGCCCCGCAAAAGATAGAGCCAGAAAGAAGAGCAGTGCCAAGAAGGTGCCGATATATCCAAAGTTAGAGAGAACTACAGGCAGCGATATAAAGACTAGACCGGGCCCTTGCGCTGCCGGTGCGCCTTCTTGAAAAAGAAAGGTGTATATAACCAGTCCGGCAACTAGTGCAATTAGCGTATCCATAAAGGTTACTATAAATGCAGTTTGAGTAATGCTTGCCTGTTTTGGAAGTGAGGCTGCGTATGTCATGATAGCCCCCATACCAAGAGATAGGGTAAAGAAGGAGTGGCCGACAGCTCTAACTATCGCTTCAGAGTTTAGCTTGCTCCAGTCAGGCTCAAACATAAAAGAGAAAGCTTTTAAGAAGCCGTCAAGCGTAAACGCATAAAAGAGCATTCCAAATAAAATTGCCATGAGTGCGGGCATGAGAATGAGATTTATCTTTTCTATACCGCCCTTTATGCCCCTGTAGACTACATAAGTTACTATGAGTGTAGCTACCGTATGCCAAAAAACCTGGATACCGACTTCATTGGCAACAAGATTTTTAAAAGTCGCTTTGGCCATATCTGTAGAGGTTGGCAGAGAGGTTGAAAATTTAAATAGATAGTAAAATATCCACCCAATGACAACTGAGTAGAAGGTCATTATGATAAGCCCGTTAAAACCCATAAAGCCAGCATATTTCCAACTCTTCATATTTGGGGGCGCAAGTCGTTCGAAACTGCTTACGGTGTCTCGCCTTCCAAGAGCCCCTATGAGCATCTCGGCAACCATTACCGAAAATCCTACAAAAACGATGGTTATGAGATAAACAAGCACAAAGGCGCCGCCGCCGTATTCACCTGTCATGTATGGAAACTTCCAGATATTTCCAAGACCTACGGCAGACCCTGCGGCCGCCATTATGAAACCGATGCGACTAAATTGAGCTATCTTCATGAGCTATATGCCTTTTTATGGGTAAATAGGGTTAAGTTGTAGATATAAATTTCGCAATTATACCATTTTGTTGACAAGCTAAATCTTTTAGATTATAATTGCAGTCCACTTTCGGCGGGGTGTAGCGCAGTCTGGTTAGCGCACCTGGTTTGGGACCAGGGGGTCGAAGGTTCGAATCCTTTCACCCCGACCATGTATAAATTATTAATTTTATAAGATTGTGGTGGGTGTAGCTGAGGCGGT
>JAKIUX010000095.1 GCA_021647345.1 Hydrogenimonas sp. | reverse complement strand
GGTAGGCTACTTCATCGGTGACGCATTCGATCTGCCGGTATCGCTCTTCGCCCTCGGCGGCGCTCTGCTCTTTCTATGCATAGCGGCACGCCATAGGGCGGTAAAACCTATTATGACTATAAAGACGGCGCCTTGGCAGGTCGTTTGGTTCTCTATAGGTTTATATGTTGTGGTGTTCGGACTCAAAAACGCCGGCTTAACCGATGAAATCGCTCAGTGGCTTGCTATATTGAAGGGGTACGGGCATGAGACTTACATAGTTGGTACCGGCTTTATCTCAGCACTCTTGAGCTCGGTTATGAACAATATGCCTACGGTTATGGTGATGGACATAGCCATAGATAAAACGGGTGATACATTTTTAGCCTATGCCAACATAATCGGCTGCAACCTTGGGCCGAAGATGACACCGATCGGCTCCTTAGCCACGCTTCTTTGGCTCCACGTGCTGGCGAAAAAGGGAGTTGTGATAGGATGGGGCCAATATATGAAGGTTGGGGTCATTGTGACGCCACCGGTTTTGTTTGTAGCTCTGCTTGGACTCCTTTGATCTTTTCAAGGGTATTCGTTTCTAAATTAATATTTTAGATGATATTAACGAAAGCAGATAGGCTGTATCGATCTTTTGCGGCGAAATATCTATGTTTAATCAAACTGAGAGTATTATTAGATAAAAAAGGACTACTATGGCACACCACAAACATCACGAAAAACTCGAAGCTATAAAAGAGGCCATAAAGAGCTCCGATAAGCTTACCGAGGAGCAAAAGAGCAATGCGCTCGCTCATATAGAGGAGTGGTATAAAGAGGATAAAGCTTTCGGCTTACTTGTTGAAGCACTTATAGAGAAGTTTGCCGAGTTGGAACCGATACTTGCAGAGTTGGGGCTCGTTTAAGTCAGTATTAGAAATTATAAGCAACGTCAGCTTATCGTTTTAGCATGAGTCTTTTGGCGCGCCTTTTTTTAAGCTGCCATCTGACAGCTCCGGTGGCGATAAGAAGAAGCAGCAAAATAGCGGCAGCATCGTTTACCCAAACCCACCAAGACGAGAAAAAGGTGCCGTCGTGCAGGCTTAAAAGCAGAGTATAGAGAGTTATTGAGTTAAAACTCGGTAGAGGCTGATTTGGCTTATGAGTGCTGAAAAACACTTTTTCTCCTCCACTATTTACAATATCCTTGAACATATGTGGTGTATTGGCTAGTACTCTCCACTTGCCGTTTTCAAAGACTCTGTTTGGTGCACCCATACCGCTTACATATAGTCTCTTGCCCTCTCTGAACATTCTGTAGGCAAATCCGCTGTTTTCAAGCCTCCACTCTTTTAAGTCACTGCTTGCGAAGACCCCATATCTGTTTCCTATTCGGTACTGTTTGCCGTCGAAGTCAACAGACCAGATATCGTGGCTCAAACCGCTGTAAACAGGAGGCAAAAGATATGAAGGAACTTGAATTGACTTCATAAAAGCTCCAAGGGCTTTTGCATGATCGAGAAATATTCCTGTAACTGCAAGAACGACAAGGGGCAAAGCGGCAGCCAGAGCGAAGATATTTGAGTGGGTTTTTATAACTTTTCTCGTAACTTTTGCCCCATTTTTTCTTTTTATTCTCCACCAGATTATGAAACCGCTTATAGAGAGCCAAGCCAGAGCAATGGCACCGTAGTCGTTTATCCATAGTGATAGCTCGGAGTCTACATATCCACGGCCGTAGTGAAGATCTCGTACAAACCTCGCAAGGGTTACTGCTCCTCCAATATCGTTACGATTCGGCTCTGCAACAACTCTTTTGAGAACTTTTCCGCTCTCTTTGTCGATAACGAAAAATAGGTGCTTGTCGACGGCCGCAACAACTTTATCGCCATGAACGGCAATTGAGTTTACATACATACCCTCTAAAGAGAATGCTCTCCAGCTTCCATCTTTTAGGGTTAAAATGGCGTTGTCTGTAGCTGCAAATAGCCTCTCTCAGTCATATCGAAGAGCCAACCAGGCCCAGTCTGATATTTTCGTGAAGCTATTGCCGTTGTCAAAACTCTCGAAGATTCCCCTTTTGCCGCATGCTATCTTGTGCAGTGTGTTTAAAGGGTCTATGAAGTAACCTTCAAACAGCCTCTGCTCCTTTTTCAGCAGTGCATCTGATGATGATGAAAATGTGAATGAGTATAGAAAGCGCCACTTATCGTGATCGAGAAAAAAGCCGGTGACGGCAAGCAACAGTAAAAGTGCTCCGGCGGCAAGGCCGGAAAATTTGTGTACTTTAAAGAGTTTTACCACCTATACTCCAAGCCGGCGTAGAACTCTCTCGGGTCTGCCGGCGTGTAGTCATATTTGCCGTAAGCGAAGCGTGCTCTTGTGGCGTATTTTTCGTCGGTTATATTCATAACTTTGGCAAAAAATCTCCAGTTTGAATCAAATTTATAGTCAGCTTTTAGATTTCCGACGCTATACCCATCATATTTTCCGCCGTCATGTGCGTCATCTGTCCACCACGGCCCTACATACTGAAACTCTCCCATAATCTTAAGACCTTTAATATTTTCCGGAGAGTAGAAGAGTCTAAGATTGCCTAGATGGTTTGGAGCTTGACCCATTTCGTTTTCGCCATAGGTTGGGTCACGGTCATAATTGTGCCTTGAGTAGGAGTATGCTACTTTAGCGCTCCACTCGCTGCTCATTTGCACAGCTAAAGTAAACTCAACACCCCTGTGGATAGTATTTCCGCCGTTATCGTAGTAGTAGTCTCCATTTATATCGTTTATATAGCGCACTATCGTATCGTCGATACTCATGTAGTACACCGCTATCTCTGCGTAGCTTTTAGTGCTGAATGCTCTTTTGTACCCAATTTCGAAAGTGTTTGAAGTTTCAGGGTCAAGAGTTACCTCCTCATACCCTTTTTGCATCGAGTAGAGCCTTGAGGCTTGCGGAATTCTAAAACCGTTTGCGTACCTAAAATATATGTTGCTATTTTCGTCTGCTTGGTAGCTGAGTGCAAATTTCGGACTTAGATGAGAGAAGTTGTCCGTACGGTCAGCCGGTCTGAAATATTTGCCCGAAGCGTCGTAGCTGTTTGGAGCCAAATTGTTTGTGTAGTCGTATCTATTGTAATCGTACCTCAATCCAAATGATGCCGTCAGCTCCTTACTGAGGTCAATATCGGTATGAATATAGGGAGCCACCGCTACGTAGTCGACACTATAGTCGTATAGATCTCCGGCAAGATATGTGGTTGTTCCGCTCCAGCTTGTGACATTTATGTCAAAATCTTGAACATATTTAAGGTCCGATTTGGTGTACTCCAAATCTATGCCGCCTATAATGCGCCCCCATGAGGTGTCGTAGCGGTTTCGCTGAAGAAGCCCTACCGTCTTTAGCTTGTTATCGTTTCTTGGAAGATTTGCATTCCAGGTGGCTACATACCTGTTTCGGTTATAGCGCAGATATGGAGTGAAGCTCATCTCAAGATTTTCATAGCTATAGTTGGATATTTCTGCACTCAATCTTGCATAGTCAAATTTTCTTTTGACATCTGTCAGCTCGAGGGCTTTAAAGTAGTTTGGATCGTCACTTGCCGCTTTTGATCCGCTCTCGATGTTTGCGTAATCGTTGAAGCTATCAGCCTGCTCGGCGTCTGTTTTGCTCGCATTGAAGATCACTTTTAAAATATTGTTCTCATTTAGCGAAGTGTCGTAGCGCAGATTCATCTCCGCTCTTTCACTAGTAGTGTGGTCTCGCCAGCCGTCGCTATGAAGCAGTTTGGCGTTTGCTCTGTAGCCGCTCTCTTCACCAGTTGGAGCAGAGACTTCAGCCGAGAGAGAGCCGTAACCGTAGCTGCCTCCCATCGCTCCTATTTTTACCTCTTTTGTCTTAGATGGAGCCTCAAGAGATTTTACATCTATAACAGCCGCAACCGCGTCAGAGCCGTATAGTGCCGTACCTGCTCCTTTTAGGACCTCCACCGATGCGGATGATCCAAAGGTGGTGTATGCAAGACCGTTATGGTTGAAAAAGCCTGAAGATTGTACCGGGATGCCATCTTGCATAAAGAGGTAATAAGGGCCTGTATTTACCGGCATTCTGATCGATGTCATATGGCCAAAGATGGAGCCCGTCTGCTCTATGCGTACACCTGAGAGGGAGTTGAAAAGATCTTTTTGAAAGATAACCTGATCAAGCTCTATCTCATCTTTCTCTTTTACCGAAACAGCCACCGGCTGTTTTGTAATACTCTCTTCTTCTCCGGTAGCAACAACACTCACAGGAGCCAATGAGGTTGCATTTTCTGATGCTATCAGCATGCTCACGGCAAGCGATAGCATAAGGGCTCTTTTTGGCATTTGTCTCTCCTTTGTTTGTGGTTTTATAAAATTGTCTGCTCTGAAAAATTACGAAAGCTCGCTCAGGCGAGATGAGATTTTTAGCGAAGCTAACGTTTGAAACCTTCACTAAAAAGTGCTAACGCAAGTGCCCTTTCGGGGCAAGCGCACTTTTTTCGATTTAAAAGCGATCATGAAGCTTTCAAACTAAAATCTAAAAGCCTTCGCTCGATTTATAATTTTTCAGTAGGGTTTAATTATGTAAAATTATTACAAAGGAGTGTTAAGTAAGAATTAATTGCATATTAAAGGTTTTCACTATAGACTTTCCAAAAATCTTTTTTCAGTAGTAGAAAGCTTAGTTGTGCAGGTTCGCCGCATAAGCGGCGAGAGGCTATTTTTGTATGAACTTGCCGCAACCCTTTTGTGGTGTGCCGCCAAACTTCTTAATTTCGCGAGCGGTACCGTTTTTCGCGATAACTTGGCGTTTGCATTCATCTTGCTTGATGCAATCCGGGTTGTTGCATCCAATGTCTTCGGGAACCTGTTGTTGCGCCATGGCGCCTCCTTTTTTAGCGAAATTATACTCCGATAAGAAAAAAGATCGGTAAAATTTGCAACTTAAATAAATTTGGCGTTCGCCAAACTCTGTAAGGGGAAAAATTGTACTACACTACGCTGCATATCATCCATCTGCTTGCTGCCTTTACCTACGGCGGATTTTTGTTTGTAGATATACTCTTTCTAACGAAGATGCAAAAGAGTCTTGGCTCAGAAAAAGGGTCCGAGTGCCGCGAAGCCATAATGGTACATGTAAGAAAAGTGGTTCCCTATGCGCTTTTTGTGGTTGTCGGTACCGGGATTTTGATGTTTCCTCACGTTTTCGGAACCGTAGGCGAAGATGGTATGACCAATATGCAGATGGTTTTGCTATTTAAAGCCTTCCTTGGGCTTTGGCTTGGTCTAAGAGGCTTTATGCAGAAGGTCTTCAAAATCAACCCGTGGCTCTTTAAGAGCCACTACTTTCCTTTTACGTTATTGGTTATAATCATAGTTT
>JAKIUX010000094.1 GCA_021647345.1 Hydrogenimonas sp. | reverse complement strand
ATCTGTCGGCCTGCGTAAGACCCATCAGATTGAACGGACGGCAGTATGACTTCTCTCTTTTGCTTCTGTATATCTCAAAGTAGATATCTTCATCTTCACCACCGTAAGGCTCCCACTCAAGCGTAACCGTATCTACACCCACATATGTGGCCCTGAAGTTTTCAGGCCTCTTCATCATCGAGCGGCGAGAGTAGTTCGGAGCTTCGTTTATGGCGGCTATAAGTGCGGGAATATGCTCTCTTATATGCTCAATCATATCGTCAAGATAGTCAGATATATTTCTTGTTCCGACCTCCACTACAGAAGCGATGATCCCTTTGGAGTAGTAAAACTCCCTTCCGCTGCCGCTTATAAGTTTTGCCGGCGGCTTACCCTGATGTATACCGTACTCTCTGTCGCTTATTTTTCTTATCTCTTCGGCCATATTGGCGCAAAGAACGTTCATATCGGTAGTATCTACCGTATCTTCGTGCCTAAAGTCGTGGGCGGGGAAAAAGACATTTCCCTGCGAGTGGTAATCAAGAGCTATGGAGATGTTGGGGTGAGACTCCACGAAGTCTCGAAGAGCGCGAGTCTCAGGCTCGCTGAAAGGCTCCGGACCTCCATATATGTTCGAAGTCGGCTTGTTGCTCTTGACGAAGCCGACGGGAAAGTTCCTGTTAAGGTCAACTCCGTAGCTTCCGTCGGCATTTTGGCGCCTATTTTTTCTCCAAAATGAGAAGTGGTTTCTTGAGTACTCAAAGCCATCCGGGTTTGCACACGGTACCATATATATAACAGCGTTGCCAAGAGCCTCTTGAAGAGGATGGTCGTAGGCAATATTTTTGTCAACATACTCAGCAAAACCTATGGCAAGCTCTATGCCTATCCACTCTCTGGCGTGAATCGTGCCGGTATAAAAGAGTGCCGGCTTGGCGTCGCCATTTTTTACATCCATGCCGATAGTTACCGCTATTATCTCCCTTTTCTCCCAGGTTTCGCCTATTACTTCGACCCTGAAGAGGTCTGGGCGCCGTTTCTCAAGACGTCTAAAAAGAGCGCACGCCTCTTCGTAAGAGTGGTAGAGCTGCTTCACTTAAATCCTTTGAGCCGACCCAAACAGAAGATCATTTGACGGCAATTTTGTCGCGGATTTTATCAAGTTTCTTTTTACCCAAACCTTTTACCTGCAACATATCCTCAAGAGTTTTGAAAGGGCCGTGTTTTTGTCTAAACTCAACTATCTTTTCGGCAAGCTTTTTGCCTACGCTTTTAATCTTGGAGAGAGCTTTTACGCTCGCTCTGTTCACATCTAAACGGCTGTGCAGATCCTGCGCCCACACTTTAAGGGTCTGCTTGTCGATCCCTTCGAGCTTCAAAAGTTCGTCTATGCTATTTATCTCATTGTTTCTGATGTAGCGCATAACTTCGACCGCTATCTCCTCTTCCATTCCGTGAAGTGTCATAAGTTCAGTAAGGGTTACGCTCTCAAGCGACATTTCGCTCTCTTCAAGATCGTCATGAACCATTTCACTCTTTTTTGACTCTTCGCGTATGACTTTAGGCAGCTCTTTTTCGTTCTTTATAGGCTTTCTAAGATGAGTGTCATCTGGAATATCCTCCGGCACGCTCTCTTCTGTCAGCTCAAGATCCCATTTGCCGTCTTTGTCGTTAACATAGTAGGCGCCATCAGTTGAAGGGATATACTTGCTAAATCCTATATGGCGCATAGTTCTAAGCAAAGATGAGTCTATCTTGCCCAACTCCTCCCAGTTGTAAAGGGGAATATGGGGTTTTGGAAAGCGCCCTTCTGAAAAGTCCCACATAAGATACTGACCGATCCAGTCACGGAAGTACGGAAACGCTGCGAAAGCTGTAGCGCACTCGAGTATATAGTACTTTCCGTCATATTCGGCTATGTCACATGCCCAGTACTCCGCCTTTGCCGCCTTTGACGCCTCTACCGCAAGCTCCAGCGCACCCATAGGGACACCATCGTATGTCATATAGCCGCCCTGAGATGTGTTGGTCAGATCCATATCTTCTCCGGCTACACGCCAGAATGCGCATGCGGGTTTGTGTCCTATTAGCATTACCCTTATGTCCGCTCTAAGAGGTATACACTCTTGAATATACATAGGCATATATCCCTTCTCGTCAAAAAGCTTTTTTGCCTCCTCTTCGCTTTTTACTTTATGCACATAGTAGCCGCCATAATTCGAGGGGCCGTAGCTTCTTTTAACGATTATCGGATATTCGCACTCTTCAAGATACCTGTACCCCTCTTCTGTGTCGTAGAATATCTTCGTCTTGGGATGAGAGAGATTGTGCTTTTCGCAAAATAGAGTAACGTTCTCTTTGCTCTTGTTGGCAAACTGCGTCTCAATAGAGGGAACAAACCTTACATGAGGAAGCTCTTTGGCAATCTCTCTAAAGGTTTCGTATGCAGTCGCCGGTATATTGCCCACAAGAATATCTATCTTCTTTCTCTTGACCTCTTTTATAAAACGCTCTTTATCGTTCTTCCAGTGATATGTAACCGTCTCGATCTTGTCAGGCCACCCCTTAAAGTTGGAGCGGTCGAAAAATCTCAAAACATAATCGAGGTAGAGCAATCCAATCTTTGGAAGTTTTCTCTTTTTGGCCATCTTTTTTCCTTGCACTTTTTTAATATAATACCTTTTTATGATTACCGTTTGGTTGCCGTTTTTTTATCTATAAGCTCAGCTATCGCCTCTATCTTCTTTTCGTTAAAGTCAAGCCCCATTCTCTCCTGCTCCGGAGTAGCAAACGCAGGAATGCCGTTTACCTCAAGCACGAGATACTCCTTCTTCTTTCTGTCATATATTATGTCAACACCTGCAATCTCTAATCCGGTAATCTTTGCCGCTTTTTTGGCAAGATCAACCACCTCCTCTTCCGGTTCACGCAAAAATACGCTGCCGCCGCTTGTAATATTGGTACGCCAATCGCCTTTTCCGGCTCTCCTGCCATAACACCCTATAAACTTGCCGTCAACTATATCGACACGGTAGTCAGTCTTATCGTAGTCTATAAACTTCTCTACATAGAAAAAACGCAGATCCATCTGATTCAAAAATGGCAGCAGCGTGTCAAGAGTCGCTTCATTGTCAATCTTTGTCAACCCGACCCCGCCCCAACCGTCAGTGGGCTTGTAGACCATCTTCTTCCAACTCTGAATGAACTTTTTAAGTCTCTTTGAGTCATCTCTATGACAAAGCCTAAAATCCGGCGTTTTGACTCCGCTGTTTCTAAGAAGATAGTTGGTTTGAAACTTATCTTCGGTCAGCTCGAAAGAGTCGTAGTTGTTTATGCAAGGAATCATTCTATTAAGAGCTTTGTAGAGATACATCTGATACTGCGTCTGCTCACCCGCATTGTAGCTGAAAAAGAGATCGAGTTTGTCCATATTTATGCCGCGGCACCTTATGTGGCTACTCTTTACGAACGCCTCTCTTAGGTTTAATCCGGTTATTACATCGATGCCACGCTCTTTGAGCTTTTTTACCAACCTCTTCTCTATCTTGTCTCCGCCGCCGTTTTGGTACATCCATATGCCAACTCGTCTCTTTTTACCCACGAATAGCTCCTTCTTTCTGGTGATGCAAAAGCACCTTTGTCATCAAATCAATCCTCTCTTCAAAGCTGCTCTTTAGCGCTCTCTCTTTATCTGTATGGTCGCCGTCTCCATACGGTCCGAGACCATCGAGTGTAACAACTCCCGCAGATGCTGCAATATTGGCGTCGCTTACACCTCCTCTGCTCTCTGTCTTGATCTTAACTCCCGAAATTTTTTCAATCTCCTTTATAAGCTCCATTTGCCACTCATTCGGCTCCATTACGTCTCTTTGTATTGCGCCTGCCAACCTTGCAGATGTTCCATCTACAAAAGAGTGTTCTACGATCTTTGCCAAAGCCTCCATAAGCCTTGCGCGCTCTTTGTTATTTGCATACCTAAGCTCAAGAAGGAGCTTTGCGCGCGGACTGACGGTATTTGCGCCCACACCCCCCTCTATGCGGCCGATATTTACGGTAGTACCCTTTTGAAGATCGGTCAACGAAGCAAGCTCTCTAAGCTTTAGAGCAGCTTCAAGATTGGCATCACACCCATTTTCATATGCGGTACCGGCGTGGGATGCGACCCCGTCTATAACGATCTCGAATGTTCCTATCCCTTTCCGCCCTATTACAACTTCCATATTTGCACCGGCCGCCTCGAAAACGAAACAGTTATCATACTTTTGTGCCAATGAAGATGTTACAAGTTTAGAATCATCGCTTCCGGTCTCTTCGTCGCTGACCAGCAGAAAGTCGATATCTTCTATTTTTCCAAAGCGCTCGAATACTTTACGCAGAGATTCCAAAGCAACAATATTGCCCCCTTTCATATCGCATACACCGGGGCCATATACCCACTCGTCATCCTCTCTAAAGCCCTCGAATGTACCGGGGGGAAATACCGTATCAAGATGCCCAAGAAGGAGCACTCTCTCTCTTGTTCCGC
Organism: Hydrogenimonas sp.; assembly: GCA_021647345.1. GTDB lineage: Bacteria > Campylobacterota > Campylobacteria > Campylobacterales > Hydrogenimonadaceae > Hydrogenimonas. Next base: position 877 of record JAKIUX010000094.1, on the reverse strand, counting down.
TCACTTTGGACCTAAAAAGAAGATGATCTCCAACAAGCTCTCTCTTGAACCTCTCGCACTCAAAACCAAGCTCGCCCATCCACTCGGCAAAAAGCTCTCCGCACTTATCAACTCCTCGTTTGTTGCCTGTATAGGAGTTTATATTTACTATTTTTTTAAGATCTCTTTTCCACTCTTTCGGCATCGCTCTACCTATTCGGACTCATTTATGCACTCTTTCGCACTGTTTCAATAATAGCATATTATGATTCAAAATAGATAGACAGCGATTGCCCAAAGCGCTATGACTATTATAAAAAAGCGAGGCTAAAACAGGTCGATTAGTGAGTTGACGCGCCCTCGGCGCCGATGCCTGTTTGAGATCTTACATATTGAAGCTCAAAAGCCTCCCTCTCGCTCGATGCAGAGTCGCTTTTATCTGTTACACTAAAGTACCATGTTGCCAAAAAGGCGGCACTTACGCTAAATAGGGCGGGGTATTTATATGGAAAGATCGCCTCTTTAAAGCCAAATATATCGACCCAGACTATGGGCCCAAGCAAAACCAGTGCTACTGCCGTTAACAAGCCAACGCTTCCGCCTATTACAGCGCCTCTTGTGGTCAAGCCTCTCCAGAACATCGATAAAAAGAGTATAGGAAAGTTTGCAGAAGCGGCTATTGCGAAGGCCAAACCCACCATAAAGGCGATGTTTTGCTTCTCAAAAGCTATACCCAAAGCTATGGCGGCTATGCCTATTGTGACGGTAGCTATCTTTGAGACTCTCATCTCGGTTCTATCGTCTGCCCTATCTCTTCTAAAAACATTTGCATAGAGATCATGGCTTATAGCCGAAGCTCCGGCAAGCGTAAGCCCAGATACCACGGCTAATATAGTCG
>JAKIUX010000093.1 GCA_021647345.1 Hydrogenimonas sp. | reverse complement strand
CGGTCGTGAGATATGACTATTATGGTCCCTTCATGTCTTTTTAGCTGCTCTTCAAGCCAGGCTATGGCATGAATATCCAAGTTGTTGGTGGGCTCGTCGAGAAAGAGAATATCTGGTTTAGGGAAAAGCACTTGAGCAAGCAGAACCTTGAACTTGTCGGCACTCGGCAAAGTACTCATAAGATCGTTGTGCTGAGATTCAGGAAAACCGAGCTCTTCGAGAATCTTCTTAATGCGTACGTCATACTCGTACATAGGATCCTCTTCAACACACACCATCTCAAGCTCGCCTAGACGCTCATTAACCTTATCATCTTCAAAATTGCCCTCCATATAAAGGCGCTCTTTCTCTTTTATGGCGTCGTAGAGGCGCCTGTTTCCGTAAAGGACGGCATCGGCTATAGTGAACTCTTCGAATGCGTACTGGTTCTGTCCGAGAACTCCAACCTTAAGGCCGCTTCCGACTATGATTTCACCTGAAGTGGCCTCCTCTTCGCCCGCTACAATCTTCAAAAAAGTACTCTTGCCGGCACCATTGGCACCTATTAGACCATACCTCTTGCCGGCGTCAAGCTTTATATTTACATTTTCAAACAGTACTCTGCCGCCGAATCGTTTAGTCAAATCTACGGTTTGTAGCATATCTTTTTATCCTTTCAATATCTCTACTACTTTTTCCGGTGGACGGCCGATAACCGCATTTGATCCCTTTACAACTATGGGCCGCTCTATCAGCTTCGGATACTCTACCATCGCTTCTATAAGTTTGTCGTCATCATCGACATCTTTGAGTCCCAACTCTTTATATATACTCTCCTTGGTTCTCATTATCTCGCAAGGTTTGAGTCCGAGCATATTCAAAAGCTCTGCTATCTGCTCTTTTGTCGGCTTTTCGTCAAGATATTTGTAGACTTTCGGTTCAACTCCCTCGTCTTCCAAGAGTTTCAGAGCCTCTCTCGATTTGGAGCACCTCGGATTGTGCCATATAGTTACACTTTCGGTTGCCATAAAAGCCTCCTTATGATAAAGTTATATTCATGAACAAAGAGAGACCAATAATCGAACTTCTGCCCCCTCTAAGCAAAAAGTGCAGAGCTATCGTCATAATGCTCAGAGCAACTTTTACTCTAATACCCATTCTCATAGGCATATGGAGCGGAGCCGAATTTGGATGGCTCTACGGACTCCTCTTCTGGATACTGTCGATTTTTGCCTCTCTTATAGTTCTTAGCAAAATAAAACTGGCGTTCGTCCCTCTTAACCAGCATGAGCTATCCCACTCTGCTACCGCAATCTTGAAATGGTATGCGGCCAAAGAGATTTGCAGGCAGATCAAGCCTACTCAACGAAGATCTGAGCCTGACGGTCAGTGAAGCTCGACGTTGAGCTTAACCTCTCTTCTGCTTCTCATCGCTACTATCTGCCCTGTCATGGAGTTTTGGCGAAAATGGATACCGTTCTTTCCTGAGAGCTCCACCCCTTTAAAGATATTCTCATCTTCTACTTTTACATCCCAAAGCGGATTGACCTCTTTTATCTTCTCCAGTTCCGCTCTGCTAACTGCTACCTTCGTTCCCTCCAGTATAGCGATACCGGCATCTACGATGCAACCGTCTCCAAGAGGTATTCCGGTAACGCTGTTGGCGCCAAGCAAAACATTCTCTCCGATTGTAACGGGGTTGCCGTTGGTTCCGCTCAATACTCCCAAAATTGAAGCGCCGCCGCCGACATCGGAGCCGGGCCCGACTATAGCTGAACTAGAAATTCTTCCTTCCACCATGACCGGACCGGTTGTTCCGGCGTTGAAGTTGATGTAGCTTGCGCCGGGCATAACGGTAGTACCGGGGTGCAGCTGTGCGCCCATTCTTACTTTGGCGCTATCGAGTATTCTTGTGTTATCAGCCGGTATAATATGCTGCAGATATCTTGGAAACTTGTCGACACTCTCTATTTCGGGGTATGCACCGTTTAGTTTTAGCTCTATCTCATTCTCTCTGAGCCAATCGAGTTCAAACGGCTCATTTCCAAACCATGCCACATTGTGTAAAATTCCGAAGGCTCCGTTTAGGTTGACGCTTCTTAGTTCCGCTTTAGCAAGTGATAGAGCATAGAGCTTCAGATACACCGCCTCTACACTCTGAGGAGCATCATCTTCAAAGAGAAATATGATCTTGAAGTTATCCTCAAGCTCTTCGCACTCTGTTATCTTGGCAAGCTCTTTTATGACCTGGACATTTTTGTGTGCCTCCCCTTTAGCCTCTTTCAAATATGGGTTGAATGCCGCAACAGCGTTTATCACAAAAGCGTCGGTAACATCAAAAAGCTGCTCCGAGGCTGAAAAATCTACACTCTCGCCGCTATTTTGCAGTGCTGCTATGAAGATAGCGGCCGAACCGAAGTTTTCGTTCCAGTTTATCAAAGGGTAGATAGCCTGCAAAATCTTATCTCTATTTTTCTGCCCCCTGTCTACACGGCATATACCGAAGGCTACAGGCTTTCTGTAACCATTCTGCGCCTCTACTTCGTTTACCAGTTTTTTGAACTCTTCTTTGCTTTCAACTCTATCTAAAGCCATACCGTCTCCTCACTTGTCATGAATAGTTGCGCGATTATACTCCAAATTTATTGACACCCACTTTAGAGGCGCTCTTTATAATAAAAAGCTTGACCAATGTCAATTATTCACTTCTGTATAAAATATATAATAAATAAATCTTAAAAATAAAATAGAATTGATATATTTTATTTATTTTTAACAAAATAAATCGAGGAGAGTGAGGTAGCCATGAGAAGACCTGAGCCTACACTAAACGAGCGCTTTTTAAGCGACGGTGATTATATTGTCTCTAAAACCGACCTTCATGGGCATATCATCTACTGCAATAAGATATTTATAAAGATCTCAGGCTACAGTGAAAAAGAGCTCATCGGCTCTCCCCACTCAATCTTAAGGCACCCGGATATGCCAAAAATCGTATTCAAGCTTCTTTGGGAGAGAATACAAAACAAAGAAGAGATCTTCGCATTTGTAAAAAACCTCTGTAAAGACGGAAGTTTTTATTGGGTATTTGCAAACGTTACGGCAACACTAGATGGCGACGGCAATATAAGAGACTACCATTCGGTTAGACGCAAACCGAACAGAGACGGGGTCAAAGCAATAGAACCCATTTATGCCAAACTGCTTGAGGAGGAAAAAAGAGGAGGAATTGAGGCTTCCGGTGCCTACCTGAAAAATCTTCTCAAATCAAACGGTACCACATACGATGAATTAGTCTTCTCTTTACAAAGAGGCGAATAGTTTACTTTTTTACTACGGTTATGGTAACGGCGTCGGCTCTTCTATTTTTAGCTCGCCCCTCCTTTGTGTCGTTATCTGCAATCGGCCTGCTCTCTCCATACCCCTTTACCACCACTCTTTGCGGCTCAACACCAAAATCCACAAGAGCCTTTTTTACCGCTTCAGCTCTTTTTAGAGATAGCCTGTAGTTGTATTCGACACTGCCTATACTATCTGTATGCCCCTCTACCTTAACCTTAAAGGATTCTCTCTTTTTCAGAAATGCGGCCAATTGCTCTATCTTGGCCAAATCTTCTCTATGCAAAATAGCCGAATCAAAATCGAAATGAGCAATGCTCTCTTTTAGTGCAAAGCTCTCGCCTGAGCTATTTTCACCATCCACTTTGCCGTTTTGGGCGACTTTTACGCCATCTTTTATGCTTAAAGCCGTAGATTTTGGCGTAATATTTGCGGCAGCATCTTTTGAGCCGCTTTCATCTGAATCGATTGGCGCGATGCTCTCGAAACTTTTATTGGACTGAGGCTTTTTGTCATGAAGAGTTGTGCCTCTTATAACTTTTGTCGCCGTGTTTACATCTGATGGGGCTATGGGCCCTACGTGGGAGATGTCGGAAGCTGAAGTTGTTGCAGGCATACTTAAAGAGCTCTTCTCTTTAGCCACTCTATCCTGCGATACTGCTGCTATCTTGGTATGTTTATACCTGCTTCGATCAAACTCTCTCTTTTGCGATATTGGTCCAGAAGCGGTATTTGATATATCAAAATCGTCGATACTTTCGCTCTTTTTCTCTTTTCTCTCCTCATAAGCATATCTGCTATTACCTCTATCTTTGGGAGCGTAGTAGTAACTGAAAAGCTCTTCAGTGCAACTCTTCTCAAGCTTTCCAAAACCACACTCTACCCCGAATGTCCAGTTGAATGTATGTCCAAAATCTGAAAGCCGGACTATATCTCTTACTTCAAATCTCACCGAAAAGGGCTCTTTAACCAGAAAGTGGGCTCCTAATCCGAAAGCTCCTATGAAGCCTCCTTTTAGCGAGCCTTTCGCATTACTATAGCTTTCGCCGCCCAACCCCATAGTCATATATGGTATAAAACCTTCATCATCTTTAAGATGAATTAGAATATTGGCTAATAGTTTATGGCCATCGGTAGACAATGAGTCGGGTTGATCTAAAATGGTAAAATTTTTTAAAAAGCTATACTCAACCTCGGCACCCAACTGCTCATCAAAGTTGTACCCTACCCTTATTCCAAAAGCGTTGTCGTCATCAAGAAGAGCTTTGCCAAGCGTTTCATATCTATTTAAGACAGGTGTTAGACTATATACACTTCTGTATTCAGCGTAAAGCGATACTGAAAATATAAGCAAAAAAGATAGCAAAAGCACTCTTCGCAAACCCGCCCCTCTCATCTTTTTTGAATTTATATCTATGTTATAAAATTATATCGTTAAACTAAAAAAAGAGCAATTGTTTTAAAAGAAATATAGCCTACCCATACCTAAAATAGGTGCTTTCTGTTATGATAAGCAAGCATATATACTATAATTAATATTTATTAACCTTAAGTAGCCAAGTCTTGGTTTTTTAGAAGCGGAAGCAAGGTATCCCTCTTTTGCCGGTTGTCGACTCTTTTGCATGCGCCTTTAAAAGCGGGAGATTCACCAATAGCGATACATATATCTTTAGCTCTCGTTACGGCTGTATATAGAAGTTTTCTATTGTGCATAATATAGTGGCTGTAGGATACGGGAATGATTACGCACTCATACTCCATACCCTGTGTTTTATGGATCGTTAGCGCATAAGCGAGGCTTAAATAGTCGGCTAAAGTGTCGAAGCCATACTTTACGACAACATTCTCGTTTGGGTAGTATACGAAGCACTCCTCCTCTTGTGGATCGATTCTAAAAATTAGCCCTATCATTCCGTTGAATATTCTCTGCTCCGTCGGCTCAACCCCCTTTTTGAAGTCGTCAGGGTTGCAAGCAGGCATATTCTCATTCTTGATATGCACCACTTTATCGTAGAGCGAGAAGGTGTAAAGACCCCGTTTTACAGACTGTTTCGGGTTTGGGTTGAATATTTTTTGCAGTTCGCAATTAAGATTTTCGCTGCCAAGTATACCCCCTTTCA
>JAKIUX010000092.1 GCA_021647345.1 Hydrogenimonas sp. | reverse complement strand
TTTAGGGCACCATATACAGTATGGTAATATTCAAGCTCAGACTCCTCTATTTTAACTGTTGTCATAGTATATCTATATCCAAACTCCAGCCCTACCCTATTTGCAAACTCCAAAATTAGCCCGCCCTGCGCTCCATATGCTAAACCAAACTCCGTATCACTCTTGCTAACTCCGCTGCCGCCTACAACAACTGTATTGTCATACGTGGCCGCTGCTCCGCCAAAATGGCCTCCAATAAAAAATATACTGCTTAGAGACTTTGTTAACATAAAGGGTTCTGACAACCCTTCCATACATGCTAAAAGATCGTATCTGTCACTCTTTGAGTCGATGTAGTTATTTGCGTCTATCTTATAGTCTGCATCGCTTTTATAGTAGTGGAGTGCGGCGTATACTCTGCTTTTGCTATCTCTAATGCCAACTTTAATGCCTGCAGATAGCTGCGAAGAGTAATCGAGAGCGCTGAGTGTTCCATCTTTAAAACTAGCTTTTGAGGTGCCGACTTCTACGCTTGCAAACGGTGAATAGCTAAAATCTCCGGCATATGACGATATGGCTAAAAAAGCTGCAACAATCGGGGTCAAAATGTTTATTCGCATCTTGGTTCCTTTTACGGTTTGTTTATGTTCGATTATATCGGTCTATTGCTTTAATAGTTATAATTTTAAATAGATTCTACCCTTTTGCGCCCTTTATCTTCTTAAGCCACTCATCAAGTATCTTTTCAAAGCCTACACCTTTCGATTCATAAAACTTCATAGGTTTTTGCATATAGCTCTGCTCTACCCACCCTCCAAAATCGTGTGGGTACAGATACCCTTCATGGCGAGGAGAGGTTAGATGCTTCGGAACACTCTGCATATCTCCGTTCTCTACACTCTTGATGGCTCTATTTACGGCTGCATAGGAGGAGTTCGATTTTGGAGAGGAGCTAAGATATACAAGCGCTTGCGCAAGTATAATACGCGCTTCAGGATAGCCGATGCGACTTACGGCATTCATGGCATCGACGGCGATACCGAGTGCGTTAGGGTTGGCATTGCCTATATCTTCGCTGGCAAATATCACCATTCTTCTGGCTATGAACTCCGGAGGCTCACCCCCCGCTATTAGACGGGCCATCCAGTATAGAGCCGCATCAACATCGGAACCCCTCATGCTCTTTATCATAGCGCTTATAAGGTTGTAGTGGGTATCGGAACTTGCAGAGCCGTCGTGAAGAGCGTTCGGCCTAAGAGATTTTAAAAGCTCTGCATCGATCCTTTCGTTCGCGGACGCGGCAGCCTCAAGAAGATTCAGCATAGCTCTAATATCTCCGCAGCTTGAGTCTATAAGGTATCTTCGTGCACTTTCATCTATATCTATTGCCTCTATTTCGCATACTCTATAGAGCATAGCTTCAAGATGTTTCGGCTCCAAGGCTTTAAACTCAAAAAGTAGAGATCTCGACCTCATTGCCGCGGTAAGCGAGAAGTACGGGTTCTCTGTTGAAGCGCCTATGACGAGTCCGTCATATCGCTCCATGAAGGGCAGAAGCACCTCCTGCTGGCTCTTGCTTAGTCTATGCACCTCATCTATGAAAAGAAGCGGTTTCACCAGCGCCTGCCTATACTCTTTGAATATAGAGCGAATCTCATCTACCTTAAGTGTCGTAGCGTTCAGGTCGAAAAAGGGTCTATCGAGCTTTTCGGCGATTATTCGAGCCAATGAGGTTTTGCCGGTACCGGGAGGTCCGTAGAAAAATGAGTGCTGAAGAGTCTCGTTCTCTATAAGCTTTCTTAGCGGCGCCTCTTTGGAAAGAAGGTGTTCCTGGCCTATGAACTCATCGAGGCTTTTGGGTCTATAAAGCAGAGCCAGGTTTTTTCTCATAGCTTTAGCCGTTGACGACCTGAATAATCACCCTGCGCGTTCTTGGGCCGTCAAATTCGCAAAGAAATATCCCCTGCCACTCACCAAGCTGAAGCTTGGCATTCTCCATAGGAACCACAACTCGTGCTCCGCAAAGTGCCGATTTGATGTGCGCGGCGGCATTTTCGCCCTGGTGATGGTAAGAGAGATTCGCCGGCGCGATACGCCCCAGCGCTTCGAGAAAGTCGCGTCTAAGCTGTGGATCAATATTTTCAAAAAGGATGATACTGGCGGTAGTATGAGGCACGAAGACCGTAACTATTCCGCTCTTTATGCCCTTTTTTATTACGGCTTCGTGAACCATATCTGTCAACTCTATCATCTCCGATTTGTGCTTCGTCTCTATCTTGAGCTCCATCAATCTTTCTCCTTTTCATGCGCTTTTATGAATACGTGTAGGTCGTCGTACTCCCTTTGGGTCAAAAAGCGGGTTTTTCCTTTTGGGAGATTATTGAGACTTATGCCGCCGAAACTGACTCGGTGCAGGTCGAGCACCTCTCTGTCAAAATAGGCGAAGAAGCGGCGAAGCTCTCTATTCTTCCCCTCGCCTATAGCCACCCTTATCTTGGAGTAGTTCGGTCCGTTTTTTATGATCTGGTAGGCGAAGAAGGGTGCGAACTCCATCTCATCTATACTGCTCTTTTCGTGACCTCCTTTTCTCCCCCTTATCTTCAAGCCTTCCCGCATCGCCCTCTCCATAGCGGCCGTGATGGAGCCTCTTATTTTCAGGTTGTAGACCCTTTCAAGATTGCTGCGCATCAGAATGTCGGCCGCTCCGGGCGAGTCTGTTAGCAGAAGCAGCCCTTCGCTAGCGTAGTCGAGCCGCCCTACCGGCACAAAGTGAGAGAATCGGCCGGGGAGAGAGTCATATATGGTCTTTCTTCCTCTCGGATCACTTTTGGTAACAAGCTCCCCTTTTGGCTTATGGTAGACCACAACGGTCATCTCGTGAATAGACTTGGGCTTCACGACTCTGCCGTTTAAAACCACCTTATCGTCAGGCTTGACACGATATGAGAACTCCTTGACCTGCTTGCCGTTAACCTGGACTCTCCCCTCCTCTATCAGCTTGTCCGCTTCACGCCTGGAGTACTTTGTATTGTGAGAGAGAAACTTGTTGAGCCTTACACCTTCGCTCATCTTTTGATCCCCGCTTCCACAAGATCGTGAAGGTGCAGAACACCTTTTACCGCCATATTCTCATCAACTATCGGAAGCATCTGAATTTTATGATTCTCTATCATCTCAAGCGCCTCCGATGCGAGCATTCTCATATTTTGGCATGTTTTTGGGTTTCTGTTCGCATACTTGATCGCCTTGCTCTCAAGAGAGAACTCCTCATCCATAAGCGCGCGCCTCACATCTCCGTCACTCAAAACTGCCAAGAGACGGCCGTCGCTATCTTCGATAAGAACGTTGCCGAGTCTCCCTTCGCTCATAACTACTATAGCCTCTTTGAGAGGTGCATCTTCGGAAATAACGGGAAGGTTCTCTCTTCGCATCAAATCCTCTATCTTGACAAATAGCCTCTTGCCCAGTGAGCCGCCCGGATGAAATGATGCGAAATCTTCGGCTCTGAAGTTGCGCCTCTTCATCAAAGCGACGGCGAGAGCGTCCCCCATAGCCATTGTAAGAGTCGTAGAAGACGTAGGCGCCGCCCCCAGAGGGCAAGCCTCTTTCTCAACGCCTATAGATATAAATACATCACCGTAGCGGGCAAGCGTAGAGTCGCCTCTGCCGGCCATAGCTATTAGCGGAATATCGAACCTCTTGATATGCGGAACTATCTTTATAAGCTCCTCACTCTCTCCGCTGTAGCTTATGGCTATCACCAGATCTTCGGGGCCGATCATCCCCAAATCTCCATGAAGAGCCTCGGTAGGGTGGATGAAAAAGCTGGAGGTTCCGGTACTCGCCAGCGTGGCAGCAATCTTTGCCCCTACAAGACCCGACTTGCCTACTCCGGTCACGATACATTTTCCCTTTACGGAGTATATAAGGTCTACAGCTTCCGCAAACTCATCGCCTACTCGCTCCGCGGCGTCAAGAAGGGTTTTGGCTTCGGTTCGAAGCACCTCTTTGGCCGCTTCGACCGCAATATTTTTACCCTCTTTTTTCGTTGGCATCTCTATCTCTTTCACCTCTTTTTCAGACCACATATATCGTAGGCACTATAAGGGGGTAGCGCTTCATTTTTCTCAGCACATGTTTTCTGACTGCCTGCCTTATATCGTTCTCAATGGTTCGGGTATCGAGCTTTTCGGCATCTTTCTGATGGGCCATATATGTCTCTATGATGGCCTCTATCTCTTTAGCAAATCGCCTATCATCTTTGTCGGCAACCAGGCCGAAACTGCTCACACGCGGGTGCCCCACCAGTTTGTGGGTAGTCTGGTCGATCTGGGCGACCACCATTATGATTCCCTCAGTAGCAAGTTTCTGCCTGTCGAGAACTATGTCGTTCTCTATTTGGGTGTTTGCTTGATTGTCGATATATGTTTTGCCCGTCTTTACGGTTTTGACTTTCTTGAGATATTTGGGCGTCAACTCCACCTGGTCGCCATCGCTCATTAGAAGTATGTTTCTCTCGTCAACTCCGCATGCTACGGCTGTCTTGGCGTGACGTGCTATATGGTTGTACTCTCCGTGTACCGGAAGGAAGAATTTGGGTTGAGTGAGCCTGAGCATAAGCTTCTGCTCCTCCTGTGCGGCGTGACCCGATACATGAATCTCGCTAAAGTCCTGGTAGGCGACGGTTGCACCCGCCTTTATCAAGTGGTTCATTATGCGTGAGACGCTCGCTTCGTTGCCCGGAATCGCTTTGGCCGATATGATAATCGTATCGGAGGGCTTGATTTTAATATGGCGATTCTCATCGGTAGCCATTCTAAAGAGTGCGCTCATCGTTTCACCCTGGCTTCCGGTGGTAACTATGAGCACTTCCGAGTCATTATATTTGGTAACCTTATGGGCATCTATGAATATATCTTCAGGTATATCTATATACCCGAGCTGACGTGCCGTTTCGAGGTTTCTCTCCATCGACCTTCCTATGACCGCTACCTTCCTGTTGTATTTTATGCCGTGCTCTATAGCCTGGTAGACCCTATGCACATTTGATGAGAAGGTAGACATGATGACCCTGCCTTTTGCCTTCGCAAAAAGATGGTCAAAAGTTGGCCCAACCGTTCTTTCGCTTCTTGTGATTCCAGGGTTGTGGGAGTTGGTACTGTCTGAAAGCAGACACAAAACGCCTTGCTCTCCGTAATATGCCAATCTTTGAAGGTCGGCAGGGTAGTCGTCAACTGGAGTGTGATCTATCTTGAAGTCTCCCGTATGGATGATTATCCCTGCAGGAGTCTTTATAGCCAAAGATGAGGCGTCAATGATAGAGTGGGTCATATGGATCCACTCCACTTCAAAATCGCCAATTTTAATAGGTTTTCGCTTCTCCACATAGCGAAAGTAGCTCTTATAGCTCTTCATTCCATGCTCATCAAATTTATTGCCGATCATCCCAAGCGGTAGGGGGGTACCGTAAATTGGAAACTGCATCTCCTT
>JAKIUX010000091.1 GCA_021647345.1 Hydrogenimonas sp. | reverse complement strand
TGGCCTCTCTTGCGAGAATCTCTTTGGCGACAGCGTCGGCATCTATGACTCTAAGTCCGTAGAGTTTAAGAATATTGGAGGCGGTAGACTTGCCGCTTGCTATGCCTCCGGTTAGTGCTATTGCCCGTTCAAATGCCATCAGCGCTTTATATACTCTCTCAAATTTTCGAAACTCTCTGTAGGAAGAGCGAAGCGCGCTATATGAACATCGCTATTGTAGTAGCGCAGCCCATCTGTCAGATCGGCCCTTTGAAGGTTTATATCAGCGGTCGGGTGCGAAAACCGGCTCCCCATAGCAAGCCACCACTCACCTCCCGGTCGGACCATAGAGGAGTAGCAAAAGGGCATAACTATCTTAAAGCCCTCATCGAGGGCCGATAGAACCGATTTGTGCCCGCCCATATCGTAAAGCTGGCTGGAAGCGTCTGAAACAACTATCCCTTTTTCACCTAAAATTCGTTCGATTTCGGCAAAAAAAGCGGCATCGTTAAAATCTATCTCATCAAAACGGTTCAAGAAAACTATGTCGTAGCTTCCATCCTGCGCCTTAGAGACGAAGTTGGAAGATGAAGAGATGCTCAAAGAGAGACGCTCGCTCTTTAAAGCATCATTAGAAAGTGCGGCGGCTTCCGCAGCCTCAACCATCGCTTCGTTGCTTTCTGTAATATCTATCTTCAAATCTCTATGCTTGAGCAGTTCCGCGGCCAGAGCGCCGTCACCGCCGTCGACCACAAGAACCCTTTTGGGCTCTTCATGGGTGCAGACCGCCGTGTGGGCCATTATTTCGTGCCTCATAGCGCTATCGTGCTCACAGTAGAGGCTCTTGCCGCCGCAAAGAACCACTTTTCCGAAATATCCTGAGTCGTAAACCTCGACACCGTTTCTGTCGAATATTTTCTCTTTTACGCTATGTTCACTCTTTAAAACATCGTCGACTTTCTGGGTTAGCCACATATTAATCTCCAAATTGCAAATTTTGCAAGATTGTAGCAAAATCGCTTTAAAGGGTTTTTAACCGAAAACGCTTTTTCCGGCAAGAAAGGTAACGAAGATGAGAAGAGTCAAAAATCCGAACCTGCCCATATATCTTCTGTTGTTTACAAAAACCGATACAACGGTGCCGGCAAGCACTAAAAGTATAAGGATGCCATAGAGTATGAATATCAAAGCTATCTCATTTTGAGGGAGCTCAAGAGTAGGTTTTGCAAGTATAAATGTCTGAACCGCAACCCAAATAATCCATACAAATATCATCACTGAAAAGAAAAACAACCAAAAAAGTGCCTGAACTTTGCCGCTTTGCTTCACTATGCCATTGATCCTATTATGTCGTTTTTATATAATACTTCAAAATCGATTAGGAGTATATTATGAGTGCATTGGTTGAGTTCGCGATGTTTCCGACAGATAAGGGGGAGAGTGTCAGCGCATATGTAAGCAGGATAATGAAGGTTTTCAAAGAGAACGGCATAGAGCATCAGCTGACACCTATGGGGACAATCTTCGAATGCGATACCGTAGAGGAGGCTACAAGGGTGATAAACCTCGCATACTCTGTTTTAGAGCCCGACTGCAACAGGGTCTACACCAACATCAAGATGGATATTCGAAAAGGAAAGTCGGGGCGAATGAAACAGAAGATCGCCTCTATTCAGAAGCATTTATCGGAAAGTTAATGTGATATAATTTCACAAATTTATCGGTATGGAGGCGTACTATGTGTGCTGAGAGAGTTCAGAGAATTTTGACTGCGATTATGCTTGGAATCGCATTGATGTTCATGGCCCAAGGAGCGGGAGGAGACGCCCTTTCGCTAAAAATCGGAGTCGCCCTTCAAGTCTTTATTATGATAATGATGCTTGTGTGGGCCTTTACCAACTTCTGCCCTTCTCTGTGGTTCTTCAACAAAGTTTTTGGCCCCTGCGACTGGGACAAAGAGAAGAGCTCAAATGAGTAATGTAAGCTACAAAGATGCCGGCGTAGATATAGATGCCGGAAACGCCTTCGTAGAGGCTATAAAGCCCGCCGTAAAGTCCACTTTTAACAAAAGTGTCATAGGCGGTATAGGCTCTTTCGCCGGTGCCTACGCTATGCCGCAAGGATACAAAGAGCCTGTACTATTGGCTGCAACCGACGGCGTGGGGACCAAATTAAAGCTTGCCATAGAGAGCGGAAAGCTTGAGACCGTAGGCATAGATCTTGTGGCTATGTGCGTAAACGACCTCATCTGCAACTTTGGAACCCCTCTTTTTTTCCTTGACTACTACGCCACCGGAAAACTTGATGTTAAAGATGCAAAAAGTGTTGTTGAGGGTATAGCCGAAGGGTGCAGAGAGAGCGAGTGCGCCCTTATAGGCGGAGAAACGGCCGAGATGCCGGGAATGTACAGCGAAAAAGATTTCGATCTTGCCGGTTTTAGCGTCGGCATAGCGGAAAGAGAGGAGATGAATAGGCTCGATCATGTAAAAGATGGAGATATTCTTGTAGCTCTTCCAAGCAGCGGAATACACTCCAACGGCTACTCTTTGGTAAGAAAACTCCTCTTTAAAAAGCTTGGAATGAAATTCGACGACTCTTTCAACGGAAAACCTCTCATAGATACGCTTTTGACTCCAACGAGGATCTACGTCAAAACCTTCAAGAGGCTGAAAGAGAAGATCAACGCTTTGGCGCACATAACAGGAGGAGGGATAGTAGAGAACCTTCCTCGTGTGCTTCCTTCCAATATGCACGCCTATATCGACACCTCGAAGATAAAGAGCCTCCCCATCTTCGACCTCATAGGAGAGTATGTGGAGAAGGAAGAGATGTTCCGTACCTTCAATATGGGAGTCGGCATGGTCCTCGTGGTTAGCGAAGAGAATCTTGCAAAGGTTCTTGAAGAGAGCGACGGCTACGAAATAGGCGAAATCAAACTTGGCGAAAAAGGTGTGACTCTCTTTTGATCTTTGCCATATCGAAGCTTTTTACTGCATTTTTATTGCCGCCGGGACTATTCATTACCCTTCTGGCGGCTCTATCGCTTTTTTCGAAAAGATTCAGAAAAGTTTTTGCTGCCGCAGCTGCGCTTCTTTACCTTTTAAGCATACATCCGGTAGCCGACAGACTGCTGGCAAACTACGAAGAGCCCTATAGAGGCTTACCGCTTCCAGATAGAGCCGACGCCGTGGTAACACTCGGCGGCGGCAATATGAGAGGCAATCCGATTCCCCTTGTAGATGAAGCCTTCAAGAGGCATATCTACGGCTTGGCTATCGCAAAAGAAATGGATATTCCCGTCATAGTGACCGGCACAGGAGAGAGGGGATACAACGAATTTCTGGCACTTATCGACTCGATTAAGGCTTTAAAACCGCTTTTTAATGAAGAGCTTCCCCTAACGAGTGAATTCAGAGAGAACTTTTGCGTAATAGGGGAAACCGAAAGCGCAGACACCTACGAAAACGCACATAATGCAGCTAAGATTATAGGCAAAGATGACCCGGCCGTAGTGGTTGTAACCTCCGCCTACCATATGAGAAGAGCCGTGGCGCTCTTTCATCTTGCCGGCATTAAAAACGTACATCCGGCAGCGGTAAACTTCTATATCGACCCTTCAAAAAAAGAGTTTGAAGCCAAAGCTAGAACCTTTGTTCGTGGAGCTGTGAGTGATGTGGAGTCTGCTATTCAAGGGGCAAAAGACATTGTGGCTGAACGTTTTTCAGACAACCCTAAAGAGCGTAAGATTGTACGTGAAATGACGGAAAAGCATGGAGTCTTAGAGGTCAAAAAGGGAAAATCTTTTGATGAGGATGGGGTGTATAAAAACTACAAAGAGCATTCTGAACGTGTGGCTTTTGTGCCGTCTCATCGTTATCTTGCCATTCGTCGTGCTGAAAAAGAAAAGCAACTCTCGGTGAAGATTAGTATTGATAGTGAACGATATTTAGAGACGCTTAAACGCTATAAACTTCGTGACCATATGGGAAGCTCTAAGAGCATTTTGTTTGAAGCTTACAAAGATGGATTTAAGCGTCTGCTCTATCCATCAATTGAGCGTGAAGTCGCTTCAATGTTAAAACAGAGAGCTGATTTGGCTGCGATTGCTACTTTTGGAAAAAATTTGACACAACTTTTTATGACACCACCTGTGACAGGTAAAGTGTTGTTGGGTGCTGACCCTGCTTATAAGTCGGGGTGTAAACTGGTGGTTTTAGATAAAAATGGTAAATATCTAGAAGATGCTTTGATTTTTCCTACACCTCCACGCTCTGATTTTGAGGGTTCGCGTAAAGTTGTTTTAGATTTGGTAAAAAAATATAGCATTGATGGGGTGGTCATTGGTAATGGAACAGCGTCTAAAGAGACGCAAGAGTTTTTTGCCAAAATCAACAAAGAGCTAAATGGAAAACTTAAATATACTGTGGTTTCAGAAGCAGGAGCTTCGGTTTATTCGGCTTCTAAAATAGCAGCTGAGGAGTATCCAAATTTGGATGTTACGGTACGTGGGGCAATCTCCATTGCTGGGCGTGTGCGTGACCCCATGGCTACCTTGGTGAAAATTGACCCAAAATCATTGGGCATAGGACAGTACCAACATGATGTTGATCAAAAACTTTTGGAGCGTAAACTGCAAGAGGGGGTGGAGTCACTGGTGAATGCTGTTGGGGTTGATGTCAATTCGGCTTCTGCTTCACTGCTCTCTTTTGTCGCAGGAGTTGGGGCTAAGTTGGCAAAAAGCATTGTGGAGCATCGTGAGAAAAATGGGGCATTTAAAACAAAAAAATAGCTACTTAAAGTCAAAGGTTTAGGGGCAAAAGCCTATGAACAAATGGCAGGGTTTATTCGCATACGTGAGGGAAAAAGTATTTTTGACAATACAGGTATTCACCCCGAGAGTTATGTTGTGGCTGAAGCCCTACAAAAACTCTCCGATACGTCAGATGTAAAAGCCTTGTCGGCTAAATTTGGCATAGGTGAAGTGACTTTAAAAGACATTCTCAAAGAGTTGGCGAAACCAGGCTTTGACCCTCGTGAAGAGCTTGAAGCAATTCCTTTTAAAGATGATTTGACGGACATTGCGATGTTGCGTGAGGGTTCAATCGTCTCTGGAGTGGTTAGAAACATTGCTGATTTTGGGGCATTTGTGGACATTGGGCTAAAAAATGATGGGATGATACATATTTCTAAAATGAGCCAAAAGAGAATAAAGCATCCTCTTGAAGTTCTTTCTGTTAATCAATATTTGGCACGAATTAAAGTGGTTTCCGTGGACATTGAGAAACAGAAAGTTGCTTTGAGTTTGAAGCTTTAAGCTTTTATCTTAAAACAGCATGTTTAATAATGTCACATAAACATCTAAACTCACGATTTTTTGTTAAACTTTTCATATATTGTGCATAGGTCATTTTTTCTTCTCTAAGGTGTGATTCTAGGTATTGTAATGCTGCATCAGTATCAACCTCATATTCTATTTCTGAAAGTATTCGATAGAGAGGTTTAA
>JAKIUX010000090.1 GCA_021647345.1 Hydrogenimonas sp. | reverse complement strand
AAACTACACTCTCGAGCTTGGCGTTGATGAGCAGCACTACTCGATTCCAGATGTGAAGAGAGAGGCTAAAGATTGGGGGTTGATGCATTATGATCCGGGCCTTTGCATTGTCTGCGAGAGGTGTGTGACCGTCTGTAAGGATATGATAGGCGACGCGGTACTTAAGACCGTACCTCGCGGCGGCGAAGCGCTGGATAAAGAGTTGAAAAACAGTATGCCCAAAGATGCCTACGCTATGTGGAACAAACTCAATAAATCTCTCATAGGCACGACTACCGGCGATACTCTTGAGTGCACAGACTGCGGGGAGTGTATAGCCGTCTGTCCCGTCGGGGCTCTGGTCAGCACCGATTTTGTATATACCACCAACGCATGGGAACTTACATCTATTCCAGCCGCATGTGCCCACTGCAGTGCGGGGTGCCACATCTACTACGACGTAAAACATACAAGCATAGAGAATCCTGAGCCGAAGATTTACAGAGTTAAGAATGAGTGGAACTATGTATCTTTATGCGGAGCCGGACGCTTTGGCTACGACTTTGAAAATAGAGTGGACGGAAAGGATGAAGAGGCTTTCAAAAAGGCTATAGAGGCATTTGAAAGAGCCGATACCATTCGATTCTCATCTGCCATAACCAACGAAGAGGCGCTGATACTTCAAAGGCTCAAAGAGAAGAGGGGCTATAAACTTATCAACGAAGATGCGAACCGCTTCAAAAAGTTTATGGATAGCTTCTCTAAAGCAAGCGGGACATCTCTTTGGAGCGGAGATCTCAAAAGCGTTCATGAAAGCGACTTTGTAGTAAGCGTCGGTACTCAACTTAAAAGCGACAACCCTAGAGCGAGGTTTGCTTTTAACAATGCCATTAAGATGAACAAGGGCGCGGGGCTATATTTCCATCCCGTTAAAGATCCCGTCGTAGAAGGTTTTGGTAAAAACCTTATTTGTGTAAACCATAAACCTGGGCTTGAAGAGGCGGCGCTCTACCTGATACTTGACCTTTTTGGAGATAAAGATAGCATGCCTAAAGAGGTAGTGGAGTATCTTGAGAGCTTCCACTCGAAGGGGACTAAAACCGTTGAAGAGACTATCAAAGAGAAGGTTACAGAAACGGTTACGAAAACTGTTAAAGATGAAGAGACTGGTGAAGAGAGAGAGGTTACCGAAGAGGTGACCAAAATGGTTCCTAAGAAAGTGACAAAAGAGGTGGAGGTCGATCTCAACAGCCTTCTTGACATTTTGGGCGCACCTGAAGATTTCAGCGACAGAATGGTCAAGATGCTCGCTAAAAAAGAGAAGTTCTCGATCATACTCGGCGAAGATCTTTTCAATCATCCAAAATCTGAGAATCTTGCGAAATTGGCGGGACTTATAGAGCGTTGCACAAAGTTCGACGTAGTTATACTGCCTTCTAAAACCAATACACTTGGCGTAAGTCTGATATGCGATCTGGATGAAGATGCCGGAGAGTATGTAATAGGCTACAATGAAGAGGGAGACTTCATACTCAGCGCAAGCGGTGACGGCGACCTTGATATGCCGGCACTTAATCAGCAGGAGGGTACCTTCACAAACGTGGATAAGCGTGTCGTACCGACAAACGTAGCGCTGGAATATAAAGGGTATATTTTGAACGATGTTGCATCCGCGCTCGGTGTGAAAGCGGAGCTTACCGTCGACTATACTGCAGCTCTTCCGGAGTCCAAAGGGTTTAAGCCGCTTGAGTTCGACGATCTTCCCAACCACTATACCAATAGAGGAGAAGAGGTGCGCGGCTACCATCTTATTTCACTGGAGGCTGAAGCTTCCGAGGTGAAGGTTAACCCTATAGATGAAGATAGCGGAATGGAGGGTGATCTGGTCTACAGATGCAACCCTGTTCTTCAGTTCAACGAATTTACTAAAAAGAGTCATCAGCTCACAGAAGAGGCGAAGATATACGCTTCCGCTGAGAGACTCGAAACTCTCGGTATTTCGGAAGGCGAAAAGTTGAGACTCGTTTTTGGCGAAGAGAGTGTTGAACTTCCGGTAGAGTCGGATAAATTCATCTCAGGCGATATTCTGCTAATACCGGACTTCGATCCGAAAGTGAAGGTAGGCGGACTATTTGCAACAAACAGATTCCAAAACGTAACAATAGAAAAGGTGTAAGCCATGACATTAACTGAATTTGTTATAGCGACGGTCGTCAAGATTCTTGTTGTTCTGGGGCTCTTCTCGGCTCTTGCTGGCTTCGGTACATACCTGGAGCGAAAGGTTCTGGCATTTATGCAAAGAAGACTTGGCCCTATGCATGTCGGACCATACGGAGTTCTACAGGTGCTCGCAGACGGTATAAAGCTCTTTACGAAAGAGGATATTGTTCCGCAAAACTCTGTCAAGCCTATATTTATGATCGCTCCGGTTATCGGTGCAGCTACGGCTTTTATTGCACTTGCTGCGGTTCCGCTCTTTCCTGAGTTCGAGATTTTCGGAATAACCGTCCACCCAATAATTTCCGACGTAAACGTCGGTGTGCTCTTTGTACTCGGTGTCATGGCGAGCGGACTATACGCCCCCTTGCTTGCCGGTATGGCAAGTGCGAACAAATGGGGTCTGCTTGGAGCAGCTAGAACCGTGATTCAGCTGCTTAGCTACGAAGTGGTAACCGGGCTTAGCATAATGGCTCCTCTTATGATGGTCGGCTCTTTGTCCCTCATAGATATTAACAACTACCAAAGCGGAGGGTTCGGCGATTGGATAGTCTGGGCTCAACCGGTTGCTTTCGTTCTCTTTTTGATTGCAGGTTTTGCTGAGACCAACAGAACGCCTTTTGACCTGCTTGAGCATGAAGCGGAGATTATATCCGGTTACGCTACGGAGTACTCAGGAATGAGATGGGGTATGTTCTTCATAGGCGAATATGCAAATATGATAACGATCGCGTTTCTTGCGAGCCTTATCTTCCTTGGCGGATTCAACGACTGGGGATTCATTCCGGGCGGATTAGCGATCATTCTGAAGGTGAGTTTTCTCTTCTTCTTCTTCCTCTGGACGAGGGCGGCATGGCCTCACATCAGACCTGACCAGTTGATGTGGCTCTGCTGGAAGATACTGCTTCCGCTGGCAGTGATAAATATAGTTATAACCGGCCTTGTGCTGATGATTTAAAGGGGATGAAAATGAGTCTGGAGCAGTTCAAAGATAGAAACGTATCGCAAAACTATAGGTTTATTCCTGTCGACAAGCCGCCTACGGCACCGATGGACAAGTTCAAGCAGGTGCTGAAGCGAACCTTTAAAGGAGAGCTTTTCGTCGGGCTATGGGTAGTCTTTAGGGAGATGGTAAAGTTTAATATACACACTGTACAGTACCCGAAAGAGAAGCTTCCGATCTCGCCAAGATATAGAGCGGTTCATAAGCTCTATAGACTGCTTGAGAGCGGGTATGAAAGATGCATTGGCTGCGGTTTGTGCGAAAAGATCTGTATCGCCAACTGTATTCGAATGGATACCCGCTACGATGAGAATCAGAGAAAAGAGGTTACGGAATATACGATAAATCTGGGGCGATGCATCTTTTGCGGATATTGTGCGGAGGTTTGTCCGGAGCTTGCGATTGTTCATGGAGGCAGATATGAAAATGCGAGTGAGCAGAGAGCACACTTTGTGCTGAAAGAAGATATGCTTACTCCTCTTGACTTCCTGAAAGAAGGCAAGCAGGAGGAGTTCCCCGGATTTGGTGCAGTCAGCCCCAACGCAGATGAGCGTATCAAGAAAACGCCTCTGGCGTATTAAGGAATGAACGATGTTTGAAGCAATAGCGTTTTATACTTTCAGCGCGATTACTATAGTAATGTTCACTATCACTGTCATGAGCAAAAACGCTCTTTATTCCATGAGTGCTTTAGCGGCGGGAATGATTATAATATCAGGCTTCTTCTTTCTGCTGGATGCAGATTTTCTCGGAGTCGTACAGATTATTGTATATACAGGTGCGGTAATGGCGCTATACGCTTTCGGTATGATGTTTTTCGATACAACCAGAGAGGTGAAAGAGAGTATCCGCGCTCCGAAGCTGGTATTTCTGCTTAGCGGAATGAGCGCACTCCTGCTCGTGATTGCGCTTGTCGCACCTATAGTGTCTGACCATATAGAGCCTCTGTATCCGGTTGTTGAGGGAGTAGAGAATCCCCAAGCTGTCGGTATTGTCCTCTTTACTAAATATCTTGTTCCCTTTGAAGTTGCAGCGGTCATGCTGCTTGTGGCGATGATATCCGGTATTATTCTTGCAGGCAAGAAGATGGATAAGAGTCTAACGCTCAAAACTGACGGTGAAGATGAATTTCAAAACGGGGGCTCAAAATGATTACGCTTAGCCACTACCTTATATTAACGGCAATTCTCTTCTGTATAGGACTGGTAGGAGTTTACAGAAGGAAGAACCTGCTGCTGCTGCTTTTCTCTACGGAGATACTGCTAAATGCGGTAAATGTCGGGTTCGCGGCAATTTCAAAATTTTATGCTGATCTGAGCGGACAGATGTTTGCATTCTTTATTGTTGCGGTTGCGGCGAGTGAAGTTGCAGTAGGTCTCGGTCTCTTCATTGTATGGTACAAGCGTCGCGGTACGCTTGACGTAGATTCTATGCAGTCGATGCACGGTTAAAGGAAGCACATGGAAGCATATCTCTACACGGCACTATTCGCTCCGCTAGTCGGATCGCTGTTTGCCGCAATATTTGGCGATAAAAAGAAAAATCTTGTAACAGGAATAGCAACTTCAACACTCCTGTTTGTCTCGTGGATCAGTTCAGTTGTGCTGCTTATTCATGTCTCTCATGGCGAGGTGGTTCATGTTAAGATGATGGATTGGATCCACGCTGGCGGATTAACGATTCCCTTCGGTTTCGTTGTTGATCAGGTATCAGCAACTATGATGTTTGTTGTGACTACGGTATCTACGGTTGTGCATGTCTACTCCATCGGGTATATGAGCCACGATAGATCTTTCAACAGATTCTTCGCATGGCTATCTGCATTCGTCTTCTCTATGATGATTCTTGTTATGAGCGACAACTTCGCAGGTCTTTTTATTGGTTGGGAGGGAGTCGGTCTCTGCTCATGGGCTCTTATAGGTTTTTGGTATGAGCGCGATACTGCAAGTTGGGCCGCAAGCGAAGCATTCATTATGAACCGTATAGCAGACCTTGGAATGCTTATAGGAATATTCCTTGTATACTGGAATTTCGGTTCTTTGCAGTATGATGTAGTATTTGCTCAGGCATCTAGTATGGATGCTACAATCCTTATGCTTGTAACAGCCTTCCTCTTTATAGGCGCTATGGGTAAATCTGCACAGTTTCCTCTGCATACATGGCTTGCGGATGCGATGGAGGGCCCCACACCTGTTTCTGCTCTTATACACGCTGCCACAATGGTTACAGCAGGTGTATATCTTGTCATCAGGGCAAATCCTCTCTACGGTGAAGTACCTGAGGTGAGCTAT
>JAKIUX010000089.1 GCA_021647345.1 Hydrogenimonas sp. | reverse complement strand
CTTTAGACTATTTTCGCTTTTTGAGCTAGCCTCTCTTATCGAGTAGGCCGTCTCTAAAAAGCGTTTATCCATATGTAAAGATTTAGCAAACTCAAGCCCGTAAAGGGTACTTCCGGAGCCGGGCATAAGTTTTCTGTTGTACAAAAGAGTATCTTTCTCTTCGTCATATTCGACTCCTAGATGCAAAAATACAACCCCCTTAAGCTCCTTTATGCTCTCTATTTCTGTCAACTTATGCAGATGTGTAGCCACTATAAAGAGAGTCTTCATTTCGTAAAGCCTCTTTATGGCGCTGGCAACAATAGCAAGAGCCGACTCCGTTTCAGTTCCGTGGCTGATCTCGTCTCCAAGAACCAAAGAACCCCTGTCGGCTCGGTTGAAGATGTTTTTTAGTTCCATCATCTCGATAGCGAAGGTGCTGAGCCCCTTGTAGAGGTTATCCTTGCTTACGATTCTCGTAAAGAGCTTGTCGAAAAGATGGAACCTCATAGAGGCGGCGGGCACGAAAAATCCGGCCTGAGCCATTATGACAGCCATTCCGACACTCTTCATAAGAGAGCTTTTGCCGCTGGAGTTTATCCCGTAAAGCATAACTCCCCGTACCGGCTTCCCGTCGCTCGCCTGCAAGGTTACATGGTCATGCTCTACCTTTTTAGGCAGATCGCCCATCATCAAATCGTTGGGAATATAGATGCCGTTCTCCTCTCTCGACTCGATTAAAGGGTGGCGCAAAGCGACAAACTCAAGAGTCTGTTCATCCTCTTTTTTGCTCAATATCTCCGGCCTAACGTAGTTGAACTCATTTGCTGCTCTTGCTGTTGCGATAGCGACGTCAAACCGCCCTACAAAACCGATTATATGTTCAAGAAGCTGAGCGTAACGCTTTTCAAGAAGCTCCAAAGACTCCACGTAACTTTGCTTTATCAGCGCAACTATTCGAGCCTGGTTGGCCATCACCTCTCTTGATATATCGTCTATTAAAGCAGAGGTGATCTTGACACTGTTTTTGAGCCGTTTGTAGTTGAAATCTCTCAAAAAGTAGTGTTCGCCCTCAAGAAGAAGAAAGCTCTCCATCAGCTCTTTTTCGATCATTCCGAATCTGGTTCTTGTTACACTTAAATAATACCCCTCACTCTCGAGCCACCCTATCGTTACATACTCTGCGTCTCCCTTTTCGCTCCTCTCAAAAAAGTTCTCTATATGTTTGCGAACCCCTTCAAGTTTAGCTAATTTTCTTCTATTATCCTCAACCACCTGGTCGACAAAAAGGTTTATACCGGGCTGGAAGATATTGCTCTCTATCTGATCTCTTCTATATTTTGCGCACTCTTCAAGAAGAAAAGTTCTCTCAAGCTCCAGAGCGAAAGACTCTATCCGAACCCTCAAATCCTCCTCTACATCAACACCGACACCTTAGGCTTCCCAAACCATCTGCTCCAAAGCCTTCAGCGAATCGTGCAGATAGACAATCTCGAAAGGGTGGAGCTTTCCAAGTTTTATACGCCTTAAAATTCTTTCAAGATCGTAAACCTCTTTCAAGGAGTTCGAGAAGTTTTGGGTATGCTCCATAACCTTTTCAGCAAGATCGTAACGGCTTCTGAGCTCTTTTTCGTCGCATATCGGATTTAGCAGCCTCTCTTTAAAAAGGCGCTTACCTATTGCCGTCGATGTGAGATCTATCAGTTTCAATAGGGTCATTTCGTCAGGATCTCGGCTTATTACGTTTAACTGCTCCAGGGCGTTGTTGCCAAGATACATAAATCGCCGCCCGCCGAGAAAAACGGGTCTGTTCATCTTCTCTATAAGTGCGGCATCATGCTCTATGATGAAGTCTATCAGAAGAGAAAGAGACTCCGAAGCGTATGGGTAGCGCTCAAGGTCGAGATACTCTATAGGGCTTAGAAAAGAGCGTATATTGTATACATTGGCGAAAAGCTCATTCTGATAGGCTATTTTGTGGCGAGTTTTTCCTACGGAGTAGCTTATATGCCCATCTATCTCCAGATAGCGCACTATCCAGTCTAAATCTATGGAGTCATCGTTTAGAGTTAACAGCAGCTCCGATGTCTCATAGCTTTGAAGCTGATTGAAGATCTCATCAAGTGCGTAGGTTTTATCCTCTCTTGTTCCGTGTACTTCGTTAAGAAAGGTCTTTCCGGTAGTAACATCGATTGCGCTGTAGCCGCACGAATATATACCTCGGTTAAGATCGACAACTAGTGATACTATATAGTTCTCGGAAGGCTCAAGAAGATAGTCGAAGTTTGTACCAGGAGAGATTATGTTGCCGATATACCTCTTGACTTTTGGCGGAGCACCCTTTTGGCGAACCATCACGATGGTGTACTTTTTGCTTTGAACTAGGCGCGAAAGATAGCGGTCTATAGAGACGGTTGGAACTCCGGCCATCAGGGGGTTGGCCACAGAGTTTTCAAGTATGGTCTTGTTCTTTCGGGTCAGCTGAATATTGAGAAGTTCGGCAACCTCTTTCGCTTTGCCGATCTTCATCTCGTCGTTGTTGACTTCGTAGACTTCGAAGAATGTGCCCACCTCCATCAATACGACTGTATCGGGACCATACTTCTCTTCGAAGACTCTTTGAAGCTCAAAATATATGTCGGTAAGCAGGCGCTTCTTGTCGTTAAGAAGTTCGTTGATAGCCTCTATCTGCACCGCATGCCCCGTTTTTAGATATATTATACCCAACCGGGGCTTGCGGTTAACTCAATTTAAAGCTCTGAAAATCCTCACTTTGTCCTATCCGCAAGCGGATACTTAAGCTACTTGCCGCATTTGCCTCCGGCGCATTTACCTTTCATCTCACCCTTCATCTTCTCCTTCATTCCTTCGCCGCATTTGCCGCTTTCACATTTGCCCTTCATTTCTTCTTTTTTCTCACCGTATTTGTGCTTCATTCCCTTCTCTTCATCAACACTCTTTTTCATCTCGCTCTTCATACTTCCGCCGCATTTACCTGGTGCACACTGCATAGCATATGCAGAACCGCCAAGCATCATGGCGCCTATCGCAAGAACTACTACTTTGCTCTTTATGGTTTTGATCATTCCCTATCCTTTTGTTTTAAGTTTATGAAGGTGTATTATACATTATAAATGTGCATAGATTGTGAAGTAAATGTTAACCAATATTTAACTTCTATACACCAACCACTTAAATTACCTTCTACCTCTTCTTGGCGGCTATTGCTTTTATTTCTCTCAACAATGCCATTTCTCTTCTGGCGACGAAAGCTGAGAGTATCTTCTCTTTTCTCGGGTTAGCGTGAAGATATATGTGATACCTTCTCATGGAACTCTCATTCGTGGAGATATACTGCAAAGTTCCTCTCATTACTATATTTCTTAAAGAGCCATCCTCTTGAGGTATGGGAAGAGTCACCTCAACCTGCTCATAGAGCGGAAGGCCGTACCCTACATCTGTCTGCAGAGATACCCCTTTTGCCGAAATGTCAATCACATCTACGTTAAACTGTCGTCCAAGCGCCGTAATTTTGCCCTTCAAGGGAGAGTTTAGAGCGACTCTGACCCTCTTTCTGCGCTCTACGATACTCTCTATCCATGCGGGCTGCTTAACTTCCGCCACCGCCACTTTCCCTCTATAAGCGATTCGGGTTATCTCCATCTCTATGGCGAAAGGCTCCATCCTTCTATCGAAGCAGACTACTCTGCCCTCTTTCTCTGCCACCACACCTCTTTCTATAGGCATCTGGATCACAACTGCTCCGCTGCCGCTGCGTCCAACCACACCTTCGTAAACCACCTGTATACCTTTATAGACATTCATCAGCCGTACCGCTCTTCCGGCCGGCAGCCACTTCTGCAGATCCTCGCTCTTAAGAGGTACACGTGTATCGAAGTCTCTCTCGCTCTCTCTTTGCATAATCTCTTTAAGATACTCCAAAACAGCGTCGAAGTAATCTGATAGCAGAGTCAGGTATCGAAATATCTCCCTATCGTCAGAATAGTCATTGACAATACGAAGAAGCAGCGATGTAAAGAGTTTCTGAAGCAGCATTAGAGGCGCGACTCCCATGTTTTTAAGGCGCAATATGTCCTCTACCGTCTCTTTTGATGCAACCTCTTTGAAGTTGAAGAGTTGGTCGTAAAAACTAAAAGCAAAAGAGAGAAGAAACTCCTCTTTCACTTTGGTTCCGCTCTCTTTTTTGACCTCATCTACAAAATGGGCCGCGAAATCCTCCCTGTATCTCTTGAAAAAGGGAAAAAGCGGCATCAAATCTCTCTCCCCTTTCGCCATCTTCAGATAACTTTCGCTTCCATTTTTCAAAATCATTTCGACTTCACCGTCTCTATGCTTACCTTTTTGAAACCCTTTGATTTCAAGAGGTCTATCACATTTACAAAGTTTTGAAACCTGCTTTTTGCGTCACTCTTTATCAATATGGCCTCCCTTTTTGGGTCAAGCTTCGAAAGTATCTCTTTAAGCTCTTCCATAGAGACCTCTCTATCTTCAAAATAGAGCTCCCCTCCGCTCTTTATAGTCACCGTTTTCATCTTCTTAGCGGTCGCTTTAGCTCCCGAAGCTTCCGGAAGATCGACAGGTATCGTACCTTTCGCCACGAAAGATGCAGTCGTCAAGACTACAACAAGCAGAACGAGCATTATATCTATGAATGGAAGGACATTTATCTGATCGAACCTCTTCGCTTTCAATCTCTGCTCTCTTTTTTGGCTCTTTGTAGCATCTGCCAGCGTGCCGTCAAAACCTCGGCACGCCTAAGAAGAAGGTTGTAGAACCAGATAGTTGGTATTGCAACTAAAATTCCACCTGCTGTTGTTTTAAGAGCTAGAGCAAGCCCGACCATAATCTCTTTAGTCTCTACCAATCCGCTCTGACCTATAGTAACAAATGTCACCATAATGCCTACTACCGTCCCAAGCAGACCTATGAATGGAGCGTTGGAACCTATTGAGGCGAGCATTGTCAAATTCTCGCCAAGGGCAATCTCCAACTCCTCTCTCTCTTTAAAGCCGGAAAGATCGATATGGCGGTAGTAGAAGTAGCGCTCAAGAGCAATCCAAAGAGCTACCAGACTCAAAAAACCCAAAATACCTATAAATATATAGTCAACACTATCTATTATCCAGCCGTTCAATCTTTCTCTCCTACCGCAGCGAAATTGAGACGAAATGTCGTCCCAATACCTATTTTTGAATCGATCTTTATCTCAACTGCATGCTCATCGCAAAATGTCTTGACAATATGCAGCCCTATGCCGTAACCTGAAGCGCTCAAATCGCTCTGGTAGTAGCGGTCAAAAATATTAAAGAGTGTCGTTTCATCCATCCCTATACCGCTATCTTCTATCGAAAGCCACCCGTTTCGCATATAGATTTTAACCTCTCCTCCGGGCCTGTTGTATTTTACAGCATTGGCGACAAGATTGTCTATTGCCTTTTGACACCCTCTTCGGTCTGCATATATTGGATATTTCATAGGCTCATATTTTATCGAAATTTCGTTAGCCATCTCCTCCATTTTCGCTACACTCTCCTCCACGATCTCTGAGAGATCGAACTCTTCTCGCTCAACGTT
>JAKIUX010000088.1 GCA_021647345.1 Hydrogenimonas sp. | reverse complement strand
CCAAAGAGGAGCTTTCCAAAAATTGCGACACCTTTAAAAAACTTTACCATATGGACAACAGATGAGCAAAGAACCTGTCAAATACGAAACGTTGTGGCAGAAGATCAAAGCGTGGTTCACTGCGATGATAACGGAACACAACTTCACAAATATCTTCAGACTGAATCTGCACAAAGTAAACGACAGACTCTACCGCTCAAGCCAGCCCACACCTTGGCAGCTTAAAAAGATAGTCAAAGAAAAAGGGATAAAGACAGTTATAAATCTAAGGGGCACTCAACCTCACAGTCCTGTCTACATGCTTGAAAAAATGGCTTGCGAGGAGATTGGAGTAAAGATGATAGATGTAGAGATTTACTCTCGCGATCTACCCGATAGGTACCGTCTTGAGCTGATGGCTAAAGCTTTTGAAGAAGCTGAGTATCCGGTACTGATGCACTGTAAAGCTGGAGCCGACAGAACCGGCCTTGCCGCCACATTCTACCTGTACTGGAAAGAGGGGGTGCCTCTTGATGAGATAGACCAGTTGAAGTTTCTGCCGTACGGACATATAAAAAGCTCCAACGCGGGAATTATAGACTTCTATTTTGAAGAGTTTAAAAAGCATAAAAAGAAGCACCCCGACGCAGATATATTTGAATGGACAGAAAAGCTGCCAAGAGATGAGATGAAGAGGCGCTTTAAAGAGGAGAAAGAGAGCTATCTCTCCGACTTCATAAACAATGTAATTTTAAGAAGAGAGTAGCATGGCACTAAAAGTTGTAGAGTACAGAGGGGAAAAGTTCAAGATCTCCTACGATATTCTAAACCCATCGTTAGAAAAATCGATACTCTTTCTGCATGGATGGGGAAGCAACAAAGAGCTTATGAAGCAAGCCTTTGGCAGTATGGCGCAAGAGTATCGTCACATCTATATCGATCTTCCAGGTTTTGGAAAGAGCGAAAATCCGACGATTCTTGCAACCCACGACTATGCCGCTATAGTGAGCGCCTTTATGGAAATGCTGGAGAGCAGGGCATATGGTGTCATAGGCCACTCCTTCGGAGGGAAGGTCGCTACACTTTTGCAGCCTGAGAGACTCATACTGCTTTCGAGTGCCGGTATCTTGATACCTAAACCTCTAAAAGTAAGGGCGAAAATAGCGCTCTTTAAAATTCTCAAACCTTTCGGAGGAGATGAGCTTAGAAAGTTTTTCATCTCTGCCGATGCCGCCGGCATGCCGCAAAATATGTATGAAACCTTCAAGAGGGTAGTAGATGAGGATTTCAGCGGCACCTTCGCTTCCTGCAACTCCGCAGCCCTAATCTGCTGGGGAGCGGAAGATAGAGCAACCCCTCTTGAAGCGGGCAGAAAAATAGCTGAAATCATGCCAAGAGCGAAACTGGAGATTTTTGAGGGAGACCACTACTTTTTTCTAAAACAAAGAGATGAAGTAGCCAAAAGAGTGGAGGTGTTTCTTGAAACGGTTTAAGTGTATAGTTAAAGGAAGGGTACAGGGAGTCTGGTACCGCAAATATGTAGCTGAAGCGGCTCGAGCGGCCGGATTTAGAGGGTATGTGAGAAATCTGCCGGACGGAAGCGTAGTGGCGGTTGTAGACACACCTGAAAAGTTCTTAGATGAGTTTAAAAAGATTTTGAAAAAGGGGTCCCCTATGTCACATGTTGACTCAATTGAGTGCGAAGAGGTATCGTTTGAGGAGCCGTTTTATGATTTTGGAGTAATAAGATGATCTGGTTTATTCTCATTTCGCATATTTTGCTGGTTTTATCTTTGGGGTGGTACCTCGCTACAAATATGCAGTGGTACAGCTATAAGATCGAGAGAGTCATCCTCCACCATACAAAGTACCATTGGCACGTCATATATTTTCTCATACCTCTTTTCGCCTACTACTTTACCGGTATCTACTTTTGGATCTACTTCTATTTTGCCTATCTTCCTACACTCTGGCTATGGCACAAAAGGCTCGACAAAAAGCTTGTATTGACCGGAAGGGTCAAGCGCTTCTTCGCCCTTTTGGCAGCATTGACTATATTTCAAGATCTGCTTATGCTCGCCCGCGGCGTAGAAAATTTCGGCGTCATTCTTCCGCTGGTCGTTGCGATATTGGGATCGATGGCAATAGAGAAGGTGCTGATGCACGGCTTCAAATTGAGGGCAGAAAATAGGTTGAAGAGTATGCCAAACCTCATAGTCGTCGGAGTAACCGCAAGTTACGGAAAGACAAGTATAAAAAATTTCCTCGCGCAGATCGCCGGCAAAGAGATGAGAGTCTACGCCACTCCAAGAAGTGTCAACACACTTGGCGGAGTGATGAAAGATATAAACGAATCACTGCCTGACGAGACTGACATCTATATAGTTGAGATGGGTGCTAGGGGGCCCGGAGATATAGCCGAAATAACCGACTTTGTAAAGCCTCACTTCGTCGTTGTCGGAACCATAGGCCCTCAGCATATCGAATATTTCAAATCTCTTCAGCGAATTAGAGATACTAAAATGGAGATTATTTCAAGCAGCAGACTTAAACATGCATGGGTACATAAATCGGCAAATGTCAAACCAAACGATAAAGTTACCATTTTCGGCGACGAAATAGAAGATATAGAGGCATCTTTGAAGGGGGTGAAGTTCACACTCGCTCTGCCGGAGAAAAAGATGCAGGTAGAGATTCCGCTGCTTGGCGCCTTCAATGCAGTTAACGTAACAGCCGCTTTGCATGTTGCAAACGCTTTGGGAGTCCCATATGAGAGGGGTATCGCCTACGCGAAAGAGCTGAAACCGGTGGAGCATAGACTGCAGCGCATAGATGCCGGCGGCAAAATCATCATCGACGACAGCTTCAACGGAAATATCGATGGTATGCTCTCCTCTTTTAAACTGATCCGCCAGTATGAAGGAAGAAAGGTGCTGATTACTCCGGGACTCGTCGAAAGCGATGTCGAGATGAACGAAAAGATCGCGAAAAAGGCTAACGAAATTTTCGATATAGTTATTGTTACAGGCAAAATCAACAGAGCTATTTTCAAAAAGTGTGTTGACGAAGATAAACTTCATCTTCTTGAGGATAAATCGAAAATGCAGGAGTATTTGGCAGAGGTTACACAACCGGGTGATCTAATACTCTTTGCTAACGACGCACCGAATTTCATCTGAAGGAAGAGAGATGGAGAGAAAGAGCGAACCCCTTTTGAAGCTATCTCTTTTTGTAGACGAAGTGAGCAAGTTGGCTGCCCTTTTAGGTGCCGCCGCCGCAGTGTTTCTGGCACTTCTTATAGTCTACGACGCCTCTATGCGCTACATCTTTCATGAAGGCTCAGTCGCTCTGCAGGAGCTGGAGTGGCACCTTTTTGACATACTCTTTCTACTTGGCCTCTCATACGCCCTAAAGCATGACAAGCATGTTCGTGTAGATATACTCTATAGCCGCTTCTCTCCTCGTATGAAGATATATGTTCATATATTTTCGATGCTTCTGTTCGTCATACCTCTTGGGCTACTTATAGTCTGGTTCAGCTGGGACTTCACCCTTCAGAGCTATCTGCAGAGTGAAGCGAGCCCCGATCCAGGAGGTCTTTGCTGCAGATATATCATAAAATCTTTCATAATAATCTCTTTCGGACTCCTTGTCATGCAAGCTATCAGCGAAACGATAAAAGCGATCTACAGGCTCAGGAGTTTTGGATGATCGGTATGCTGATGTTCCTCGCCGCACTGGTTTTTCTTCTTCTTGGGGTGCCTGTCGCTTTCGCATTCGGTGGAGTCGCAATACTTTTTTCTCTTCTATTTCCTTGGGATGTCGGGCTTCAGGTATTCGAACTTCTCCCTTTTAGAATATATGGAATCATGCAGAACTTCACCCTGATGGCTGTCCCTCTTTTCATTTTCATGGGACTTGTTCTTGAAAAGTCGAAGATGGCCGAAGATCTTCTCGAATCTATGGGGAGACTCTTCGGTCCTATACGCGGCGGACTTGCCATCTCAACAGTGCTGGTAGGGGCCATATTGGCGGCAAGTACAGGAATAGTAGGCGCCAGTGTGGTGATGATGGGACTCATAACACTGCCCATTATGCTCAAGCACCGCTACTCCCCATCGCTTGCCAGCGGAACGATAGCCGCTAGCGGAACACTGGGGCAGATAATTCCCCCTTCGGTAGTTCTCATAGTCCTTGGAGACGTAATGTACGTAAGCGTGGGCGATCTTTTCAAAGCGGCGGTAATACCCGGTCTTCTGCTCGTTTCACTATACATATGCTACATACTCTCTCTATCATGGCTGAAACCGCAAACGGCTCCTGCGATGGAGAGCTGCGGCAAACCATACTCACCCCTTTTTATTGAGGCCGCAAAAGCTGTGACACCTCCTCTTCTTCTTATAGTCGCGGTTTTAGGCTCTATCTTCGCAGGTATCGCGAGTCCGACAGAGTCTGCGGCGATAGGCGTAGTAGGCGCCGTTGCGCTGACACTGGTCAAAGGTACCTTTTCGTGGGAGGTTGTCCGTTACGCTTCGCTGGAGACGGTGAAGCTTAGTGCAATGATATTCATGATACTCATAGGTGCAACGGCATTCAGCCTTGTATTCAACGCCTTTGACGGGGGTGATTTCGTTCACGCCTTCTTTACGGAAGATATAGGAAGCATGTGGGCATTCGTGCTTATATCGATGGCGGTAATCTTCATACTCGGTTTTTTC
The DNA here is from genome assembly GCA_021647345.1 of Hydrogenimonas sp. Lineage (GTDB taxonomy): Bacteria > Campylobacterota > Campylobacteria > Campylobacterales > Hydrogenimonadaceae > Hydrogenimonas. The sequence continues at coordinate 931 of JAKIUX010000088.1, read as the reverse complement.
GTCGATTTCATAGAGATAGCCTTCATAGTTGTACCGATTCTCGTTCCAATAGCGGCAAGTTTCGGAATTGATCCAATCTGGTTCGCGATTTTGATAGCTATGAATCTTCAAGCATCTTTTCTTACACCCCCGTTCGGATTCGCTCTCTTCTATCTCAAGGGAGCTGCCGGTGACAAGGTTGCGACGAAAGATATATACAAAGGGGTCATTCCATTTATCTTTCTGCAGATTGTCGCCCTTGCGGTAGTGATGCTCTGGCCAAAGCTTATATATATGGTAGGTTGATTCTATGTGACACTGCGCTATAAAGTCGAGATAAAATTATTAGGAGTTTTCAATGGAGTACCTTTACGCTCCCTGGAGAAGCGAATATATAACCGAAGAGTCAAAACCTAAAGGATGCGTCTTCTGCAACATAAGCTCGCATTCTGAAGATGATGAGAAGCTGCATGTGCTCTTCAGAGATGATCTTTGTTTCATTATAATGAACAGATACCCATATACACCGGGCCACTTTATGATAATCCCCCATATCCATACCGACTCGCTCGAGACTCTGCCGCCGGAGATTTGGCTCAGAATGAGCCGATATGCACAACAGGGAGTCGATATGCTAAAAAATGGCTTCGGGGCGGAAGGGGTAAATATAGGCATGAATTTGGGAGCGGCAGCCGGAGCGGGTATAGCTGAACATATACACCTGCATCTGGTTCCGCGATTCAGCCGCGATAACAACTTCATTACTACAATCGGCTATACCAGAGTCTACAGTGTTGATTTCAACAAGATCTACGAAAAGCTGAGGAGTATGAGCCGAAAATATTTCAAGTAGATCCAAAAGGTTATCTATTTATCATTACCCTTTGCAGCAGCTGGATGTGTTGCCTTCACAGCAAAGAAGCATATACTCAGCATCGAGGCTTCCGCTTCT
>JAKIUX010000087.1 GCA_021647345.1 Hydrogenimonas sp. | reverse complement strand
ACCTCGGCCAGTCGGGCCGGGTTTTCCATCCACTGATGGTAACGTGCCCTGGGTTCAGCCAGTTGCGCGTTAATCAATTCGAATGTCTGTTGTTTGGCATCGCCCCAGCCAATACCGTCGGCAAAGGCCTGGCGCATGGCTTCGGTCTGCGCCGGTGTGGCGAAGGCCTGATACAGGGCAAACAGGGCCGAGTCACTCGTGTCCTTGGGCTCACCCGGCTCCAGTGAATTGGTCTTGATTTTCATGATGGCCTTGCGCAGCTTCTTTTCCGGCAACCACAAGGGTATGGTGTTATTGTAGCTTTTGCTCATCTTTCGGCCGTCAAGACCCGGAAGGCGCGATGTTTGGGTCAAAATCTCTTTAGGCTCGGTGAAGATTTCACACCCAAAGAGGTGGTGGAAACGGCGTACGATCTCTCTGGCTATCTCGAGGTGGGGTTTTTGATCTTCTCCAATCGGTACCGCATCGGCGTTATATAGAATGATGTCGGCTGTTTGAAGTACCGGATATGTTAAAAAGCCTGCCGTATGGATCTCTTTGTTGCGCATCTGCTCAAGCTGATCTTTGTATGTCGGGTTTCTCTCAAGCCACCCCAAAGGGGTGATCATGTTTAGCAGTACATAGAGTTCCGCATGCTCCTTTACGGCACTCTGCACGAAAAGGGTCGAGCGCTGTGGGTCTATACCGGCGGCTATCCACTCTTTAACCAGTTCGTAACCGAGGTTTTTTAGGTTCAGCTTATCTTCGTAGCTTGTCGAGAGGGCGTGCCAGTCGGCAACAAAGAAGCGGCAGTCGTTACTCTCTTGAAATTCTACCCAGTTTTTGAGCACTCCGAGATAGTGCCCAAGATGAAGTTTGCCTGTAGGCCGCATACCGCTTACTATACGCATTGTATCGAGTCCTTCTTTTTTGGAAATTATACCCGATGAGCGTTTTAGAGTGGTTTAATCGAAGTGCTAATACAATATTCTGCAGATAGTAAGTGCACATCCCCAAAAAGGCTTTCAATGAATCTTGAGAAGGTTATTTCAGGGTTTTTCATAATTTTGGCCCTAACTTTAAACTTCGGCTTTTTCTATGGAGATCCGACCGTGCTTGAACAGCACAACCGTTATGAGCTCTTTGCGGCTATTGTAGTAAATCTCATAGCAACAATTTATAAGCTGGGCGACAAAACTCATCTTGGCGCTGTTTTGCTTGCGACTAGCCTAGTTGCAGATATTCAGCTGATTGCGGCCGCATCCGTGTGGGCGCTTGGTGAGTATGTTACCGGTCTAAGCACAGAGATGGTAACGGCAATCATATCTCTCTCCGGCGGAGCACTGCTTGCAAATATAGTCTCTGTCGTTCTCTTTACCGGTGATGTATTGAAATCGAAGAGGTAATTTTTGCGCAATAATTCGCTTTATCTGATTATCAAGCGTATGCGTACGCCTATGTACGTCTTAATAGCCACCTTTTCTATCTCAATTTTGGGGATGGTTCTGATTCCCGGGATGGATGACAAAGGAAACCCCTATCACCTCTCATTTTTTGATGCTTTCTACTTTGTATCTTACATGGCCACCACAATTGGTTTCGGGGAGAGCCCCTACGACTTTACATATCCTCAAAAACTTTGGGTCGGTTTCTGTATCTATCTGACCGTAATAGGGTGGCTCTATGCTATAGGCTCTATTATCACTCTCGTTCAAGACAAGGTGTTGGCTGCGCAGATCGCCCTAGCGCAGTTTCAAAGAAAGATAAAGAAGATGGACGAGCCTTTTATAATTTTTGTCGGCTACAACTCAATGACGAAAGCGATAATAGATAGGCTTACCAATGAAGGTATCCACAGTGTAGTTATAGAGAAAGAGGAGGAGAAGATAAAGATGCTGGCGCTGGAGAACTATACCATAGAGGTGCCGGCACTTGTTGGGGATATAAGAGATCCGAATGTCTTTAGAACCGCCGGAATCCATAAGCATAACTGCAGAGCGGTTGTTTCTTTATTTAACGACGATGTTATGAATTTGCATGTAGCCCTTTCGGCAAAGCTTATGAACAAACATGTTACCGTTATAGTTGAAGCTACCGAAGATGAGTATGCCCAGAACCTCAAAACAATAGGTGCTGATATTGTGGAGAACCCTTTCAAGATTGTGGCAAAAAGAATCTATCTTTCTCTAAAGTCTCCTTCTCTGCTTATGTTAGAGCAGTGGATCTACGGAGATCCGCTTGTTTTGCGAAAAAAAGATAAGCTGCCGAAAGAGGGAAAGTATATAGTCTGCGGCTACGGGCGCATGGGTACTGCCCTGGAGGTGGGATTGAAGCGTGCCGGTATCGACTACATATTTATTGAAGCAAGTCCAAAAAAGGCTGCCAAGGCCAAGAGGGGAGAGAAGGTGATAGTCGGCGATGCTGACGATAAGAAGATTCTTCTGAAGGCTGACGTGCAAGAGGCTTCTTGTATTATTGCCGCTACAAAAGATGATCTTTTGAATCTCTCTATCATTATGGCCGCTAAAAGGATAAATCCGGATATATATACCGTTGCACGAGAGAATCGTATCAACGATGCGATTGTCTTTAAGGCAGCCAGAATAGATAGAGTAATAACAATAGAGACGCTGATGGTAAAAAAGACTTACAATATTATAGCCAGACCTCTGGTTGATCGCTTCATACGGCTTATGATGTATAGAGGAGAAGAGTGGGCAAAAAAGGTTGTCAGTATGCTAAAAGAGTGTATAGGAAACAACCCGGAAACTTTTGAGACCTTGATAGATGAAGATCATGCATTTGCTCTTGTGAACCATCTTCGTGAAAGCGGTGAAGAGATACCGTATGAGACTCTCTATAGAAGAAGAGATGACTACAAAAAGAGGAACAGGCTTTTAATTTTATATGTAAGAAGGGGAGAAGAGGAGATACTTCTTCCGGACGACTCCTTCCCTATAAAGATAGGAGATGAGGTTTTGATGGCAGGAAGCAAAGAGGTATTTGAAGATGTGGAGTATATTATGGAAAATATTAATGAGCTCTGCTATGTTCTCAGCGGCAAGGAGTGCCAGCTCTCTTTTGTGGGCAAATATATGTTTGGCGACGGCCGTTGATCTTTCTCTTCAATTGGTGCTCTGAAAAATCAAAACGACACGGTTTAGATGTTGAATATTTAGTGAGATGGAAGCTTCGCTTCCTGCTATTTTTTATAAACAGGCTATCGACAAAATTTCAAAGCATTAACTTATAACTCAACACTCATAACTCCTCCTCCCGCTCTCCTCTTTTTTTCGGTATCAAAATAAGGGGGCTTCCTTCAAGGTCGAATCTTTCGCGAAGCCTGTTGGCTAGATACCTTATGTAGCTGAAGTGTATCCCTTTTGGGCGGTTGGATATTAGTGCGATCTTCGGAGGCTTTATGGAGTATTGGGATGCGAAGAGTATATTGACCGGCTTTCCCCTGAAGCTTGGAATATGGTGTTTTATCGTCGCATCTTTAATAACTTCATTTAACTCTCTTGTCGGTATATGGGTGGTATAGCTTTTGAAAACTTTCAGGATCAGATCGTTGATGTTATGAACTCTCTTTTTTGACTTGGCGGATACGGTTACAACGGGAGCCCAGCTTAGGAACTTGAAGCGGTATCTAAGCTCCTTTACAACTTCGTCGTAGCTCCCTATAGCCTCATCCCATTTATTAAGAACGATGATGCACCCTAGTTTAAACTCATCTACAAGTCCCGCTATCTTCTCGTCCAGCTCCTTCAAAGGTTCGCTAGCGTCAAGTACCAGCAAAGCTATATCGGCTCGTTCGAGCATCTGTCTGGTGCGATTTAGGGCGTATCTCTCTATTCCCTCTATCTTTCCCCTTCTGCGAAGTCCGGCCGTATCTATGAATGTTACCGTTTTATCACCTACGGCTATCTTCTCATCAACCGGATCTATCGTCGTTCCGGCCACATCGCTGACGACGGCTCTCTCTTCTCCAAGAAGCGCATTCAGAAGCGAGCTCTTGCCGACATTGGTTCTTCCTATGATCGCCACGCCTATCTCATCGAAATTTTGCTCATCTTGAAGAACCCCGCTCTCATCGAACCTCTCTATAAGGCTCTCGAAACTCTCGTTTTCATCTATGGCAATCTCTTGTATAGGTTCATCAAGATGGCTTTTGACCCACTCTACAAGCTGCCCGACCCTTCGATTGTGCGAGACGGAGATTGCAAAGCTGTTGTCGGCTCCAAACTCGGCGAACTCCCATGCGCGCTCCTCCTCTTTGTCGTTATCTATCTTGTTTATGACAAGAGCGATAGGCTTTCTAAGGGCTTGGAGCCTGTAGAAGAGCTCTTTGTCGCGCTCATCGGGAAGCTCTTTGCCGTTGACCATATAAAGAATTATATCGGCCTCTTTCGCTGCCTCTATCGCTTTGTTTTTCACCCTTTTAAAAAGCTCGCTGCTCTCGTCGATTCCGCCTGTATCGACTATTTGCGCCTCTTTGCCGTCGAAATCTATGTACTCTTTTTTTACATCTCTTGTCGTACCGGCAACATCGGAGGTTATAGCAATGCGCTTTTTGGCGAATCGGTTAAATAGTGAGCTCTTGCCCACGTTTGGTTGTCCTAAAATTGCTATTTTTTTCATATCTCTCTTTGATTCACGATTTTTTCCGATAATTTTGTTAGATATTTTATCTAAAATGTGGTTAAATTAGCGGAAGGGAGATTTTATGAAGAGATTTATAGTTTTAATAACTTTTTTGGCTGTATCACTTTTGGCTGAATCTATGCATGCCACATATAAAATTGAGTACGGTATTTTTGGAAAGATGGGTGTTTCAGACGCCTATTTGACGAAAAAAGATGGGCATTACGAGATAAAGATGGTGGCCAAAGCCACAGGTCTTGCGAAGGTTCTAAGCGGCGGAAGGGTAGAGATCTACGGCAGTAAAGGGAGGGTTGTTGACGGCGTATTGGTTCCTGAGAGCTTTAGCAAAGATATAAGGCGCTCTAACAAGCGGCGTATAAAGGTATACACTTTCGACCATGAGGCAAAAAAAGTTACCTTTCACGAAGAGAATTACAAAGATGGGAAGCTGAAAGATAAAAAGGATGAGACTCTTGCTTACTATGCCAAAAACGACATACTATCTTTGTACTTCAATGTAGAAAAGATCATAGGCTCATGCGGCGAACCCTTCGCGAAAGATCTAAAAGCGGTCGGTGCCCAGAAGAGAACGGGGCGTGTTCGGGTAGAGACTATTACAGGAGGTGAGAGGGAGAAGCTGAAGCGTTCTCTCGGCAGCGAGCCTTGCTATCTTAAAGTTACCATATTTCAAAAACTCTTCGGATCGAAAGGGGGTGAACTCTACCTCTCATTAAACGATAGGTTTGTTGTGCAAAAAGCTCTGCTAAAAGATGTCATAATGTTCGGAGACATTCGCGGCAAGATAGTCCATTTCGAAGAGAAAAAGTAGGGTTTGAAAGAGAGATTTAATAGACTCGACATAGGCGTAAAGTATATGCTTTTCGCCTCCTTTATGTTCGCTTTGATGGGGGTTTTCGCAAAACTGCTGAGCAACTCGATGCCCTCTTTGGAGGTTGTCTTTTTTCGTAATTTATTTGGAGTTGTCATTGTAGCGGCCACTCTTTTGAAAAAGCCGATGGAGCACAAAG
>JAKIUX010000086.1 GCA_021647345.1 Hydrogenimonas sp. | reverse complement strand
ATATGGCTTGCAAGAATAATCGCACACTCATGATCGAGACAGTAGCGTATCGTCTGCATAGCGGCTCGTATTCGCCTGTCGTCGGTTATATTGCCGAATTCATCGAGAGGAACGTTGAAATCGCACCGTATGAATACCTTCTCGCCTGCAAGTTCGAGATCTTTGATAGTCAAAAGTTTCATTTAACTCCCTTTATTTCATTATATGCAGAGCCATCTCGACCAATCTGTTGGCGTAGCCCCACTCATTGTCGTACCAGGCCATTATCTTGACCATTTTCCCTCCGATAACCTGCGTCAAATCCTCCGCCACAATAGCGCTTCTGGTGTCTCCGCAGAAATCTTGGCTCACTCCGAAAGTCGAATCCACACCCAAAACTCCTCTCAACTCACCTTTGGAACGTTCAAGAAAGAGAAAGTTTATCTCTTCTGCGCTTGTCTCACTCTTTAACATTAGGTTAAGATCCATCAGCGAAACGTCTGGGGTTGGCACGCGCACGCTTCTTCCGTGAAGCCTCCCCTCTAAAGATGGCAAAACTTTGTAGATCGCCTCAGCCGCATGTGTCGTGGTTGGCACTAGATTTACGGCAGCGGCACGGCACCTTCTAAGATCTGAAGAGAGCGCCGCATCCATAAGGCTCTGCCCGCCTGTATAGGCGTGAATGGTGGTCATAAGACCGCTCTCTATCCCGTAAGTCTCATCGAGAACCTTCGCTATCGGCCCGAGGCAGTTTGTCGTGCAGCTTGCGTTCGAGATCACCTCTTCACCCCTGTAGCTCTCGGCATTCACACCAAATACATATGTAGGCGTATCATCTTCGGCGGGCGCTGAGATTATGACCCTTTTAGCCCCGTTTCGTATGTGGCAACCCACAACGTCGCGCCGCAGAAAACGGCCGCTGCACTCAAGAACCACTTCAGCCCCGACGTCGGCGAAGCGCAGCTTCGAGGGCTCTTTTTCTTGAAACACCTTTATAGAGCGATCTCCTATAAATAGAGTATCTCCCTCTACCTCCACACTCTCGTCAAGAGGCCCGTGCACAGAGTCGTAGCGCGTAAGGTATGCGAGTCTCTCAATATCTGCCAAATCGTTGATCGCAACCAATTCTACATCTTCACGTTTAGCGAGTATGCGGGCCACACTTCTGCCTATTCGCCCATATCCGTTGATCGCAATCTTTAAAGCCAAAGCTCTTCCCCTGTTCAAGCTAAAAATAGTCTCCCGATTTTACCTAATTAAGTGTATAATAATTATTAAAATTTGGGAGCTTAAAGAGCTTCGAGGATATTTCTGAAATGAAAAGCGCAAAAGTGGCGATATTCGGCGGGAGCTTCGACCCCGTCCATATAGGGCATATCGAGGTAATGAAAAAGGCTCTCGAAGAGCTCGACATGGATAGACTCATCGTCGTTCCCACATACATAAGTCCTTTCAAGAAGGGGCACGCAGCCCCAGCGCGTAAAAGGCTCGAATGGCTCAAAAGAGCGACCGCTTTCGATCCGAGAATAGAGGTTAGCGACTACGAGATAAAAAGAGACGGAAAATCTTTTAGTTACGATACAGTCAAACATTTCAAACACTTTTTTGATACAATTTACCTCATAATCGGTGCCGACAACCTTCCATCTCTTAAAAAGTGGCACCGTTTCAAAGACCTTGACAAGATGGTAAAGTGGGTCGTTGCCACAAGATCGGGCCAAGATGTACCCGAAGGCTTCATCAGACTCGATGTAGATGTGCCCATAAGCTCTACCGAGCTTAGAAGCAGAATCGACCCCAAATGGATTCCAGAACCAATTAGAGAAGAGGTTGTCAAATACTATAACAGATTAGGAGAGTAATTGGATTCACAGACACAAGAGAGAATCGACAGAATAATAGATCTGCTCGATAGAAAAAAGGGTGAAGATATACAGGTTTTCGACCTTACCGACAAGGAGTATCTGACGCGATACGTCATAATAGCGACAACACTAGGAGACAAGCACACTCTTGCCCTGCTCGGTTATATGAAAGATGAGCTGAAGCCTGCCGGAGAGCGGTTTGTAGCCGTAGAGGAGGGGGAGCAGTGGACAATAGTAGACCTTGGCGACATAATGATACACCTAATGGTGCCTTCATATAGAGCCAAATACAACCTTGAAGAGTTTTTGGAGTCTCTTAAGAGCAGAAGTTAGAGATTAGAGTTCCGGGCAGACCGGAACAGTCTGCAAGCTACTTGCCCGGAACTCTTACATATATCTTATAAGCAAACTGTGTTCCAATCGTGGAGCTTACATTCTCTTCGCAGCTTCTATACCGAGCAATTTCAGACCAACTCTTAAAGAGAGTGCTACCATAGCCGAAATCTTTAAAAGAGCATCCTCTCTTTCGCTCCCTATGACTCTGTTGTCATAGTAGAACTTATGGTACATTCCGGCAAGGTTTTTCAGATATTCGGTAACTTTTTGGAGCTGCCTGCTTTTAAAAGCCTCTTCGAGAACTTCCGGCAGCAGAAGAGCGGTAAAAAGAAGGTCGTAAGCCTCCTCATTAAGATCTTCGATAGAGGCTTCAAACACCGACTCTTGCGACTTTCCGGCCTTCTCAAAAAGCGAGAAAACCCTTGCATGGGCATAGTTTATGTAGTAGACAGGGTTGGAGTTGTCCTCTTTTTTCAACTCCTCCACATCAAACTCCAAGTGGGTATCGCTCTTTTTGGTCAGAAAAACAAACCTCAAAGCATCGGCTCCTATCTCTTCGACTATGTCGCTCATCAATATGAAGTTGCCGGCGCGCTTGGACATCTTGTATGGTTCGCCGCCCTTTAAAAGGGAGACCATCTGCGACAATATGATCTCAAGCTTCTGCGGATCGTGGCCGAAAAAGGCTATGGCCGCCTTGACGCGGGCTATATAGCCGTGATGGTCCGCTCCCCAGATATTTATGTAGCGGTCATACCCCCGCTCAAATTTAAGATAGTGATATATAATGTCTCCCGCCAGGTATGTAGGGCGCCCATCTTCGCGCACAACGACTCTATCTTTCTCATCTCCGTGCTCAGTCGACTTTAGCCACCACTTGCCATCTTTTTCATATACCGCACCCGCATCGGCAAGCTTCGTCAAAACCTCGTCCCACTTATCGTAAAGACTCTTCTCGCTGACGTAATGGTCGAAAAATATGCCGACTTCGCGAAGGTTTTCGTTTATAAGTTCGAGCATTCTATCTTTGGCCCACTCGCTTATTTGAGGTATGAACCCCTCATCGGCGAAAACTTCGGGGCCCAGAGCCTCTACGGCTCTTTTGGCAAGATCGACTATATAGTCGCCGCGATAGTACTCCTCGGGCCACTCCACCTCAAGACCCAGCACCTGTTCTCTTGCGGCAAGATATACAGAGAGCCCAAGCAGATATATCTGGTTGCCGGCATCGTTCACATAGTACTCACGCTCTATCTTATAGCCTATGTGCGATCCTATGCGCGCTAATACATCTCCCCAGACAGCTCCTCTGGCATGTCCTATATGCAAAGGACCGGTTGGGTTTGCACTGACGAACTCAAGAAGGATAGATTCATCAAACTCGCCTTTTCCGAACTCCTCTTCGTTTCTAAGGGCCCAAAGCGTATAATCGTTCAGAAAGTTTCGGCTAAGCTTTATGTTTACATAGCCCTTTAGAGCCTCCACTCTCTCAAAGATATCCTCTTCGATCAGCTTTTCGGTAAGCTCTTCGGCTATCTTCATAGGATTTTGGCGCAAAACTTTGGCCAGCGAGAAAGCCACAGGTGTTGCGTAGTGCCCAAACCTCTTCTCTTTGGGCTTCTCCAGGACTACCGGATGGTCTATATGTTTTTTAAGAACATCGTATACTCTATGTCTCAAAGCCGCTCTACGCCTCTTTTTTCTCTTCAGGCTTAACGCTCTCTATCTTTTCGCCTTTGCTCTCTACCTGCTTTTCGCTCTTTGTCTCGGAAGCTGCCAGCTTCTCCTCTTCCTCATCCTCTTTCATCGCCTTTTTGAAGTTTCTTATACCGCTTCCCATACCCTTGGCAAGCTCAGGAATCTTTTTTGCCCCAAAGAGCAGTACTACGATAGCCAGAATTATCAGAAGTTCCGGCATAGATGGCATACCCATGATATCTCCTTACAGATTTTTGATATTATATCTCTCGTTGGCTGTTGCATGCCTTATAGGCAACGCACAACATTTGGACGCTAAGAACCGCGCCACTTGTTTATGAAACTAAGAGCCTGTTTTCTGCCCTTTTTGAGCCTCGCCGCTTTCGCCACGGCTATAAAAGAGTCAACTGCCTTTTCGAAGTGGTCGTTGACTATCAGAAAGTCGTAGGCGCTTATGTACTCGATCTCTACCAGAGCGTTTTGGATACGCTTTTTTATGATCTCTTCATCATCGGTTCCGCGGCTCTCGAGGCGCCTTTTAAGCTCGCTGAGCGAGGGGGTGGTGACAAAAACAGAGGTAATCAGGTCACCCATTCTCTCTCTTGCGATGGCATGCCCCTGCACATCTATGTCAAATATCACCAGTTTACCGGCTTCGAGCGCCTCTCTGACCGGCTTCAATGATGTACCGTAGTAGTTGCCGTGTACTTGGGCATACTCCAAAAACTCACCCGCTTTTATATCCGCCTCGAAGCTATCTTGATCGACAAAAAAGTAGTCCACGCCATCTCTCTCTCCCTCTCTGGGGGCTCTCGTGGTCGTAGAGATGGAGAAGTAGAAGTCGCCTATATGATCTTTCGCGGCCTTAATGAGAGAACTCTTTCCGGCGCCGCTTGGGCCAGAAACAATAAGAATGGCTCCAAATCTATGCACCTTTACACCTCTTTCGGAAAGGTGATGCTTATGGTAACCTGCGCTCCGGCCAGCAGCTTCCTTAGAGCCTCCGGGTCAATTCCGGCAAGTTTCGATAGAAGCTGAGCACCTTCGTCACCCTCGCTACTCTCAACTTTTGGCTTTTCACTCTCAGATGTGGCGGCGGCAACCGCAGCGGCCGCACTGCCGGCGCCCAAAGCCGCCGCAAGCTCCTCTTCGCTTATCTTATCAAGCTCATCGAGCTCCTCCATCTCTACCGAAACCTCCTCGGCACCTTGAAGCGCCTCCTCTTCTGCTTTCTCTTCAGGCTCAATCTCTTCGCCGCTTAAAGCCTCTTTCTCATCATGTTCGAGCTCCGCTTCGAACTCTTCAGAGATCAAAACCTCTTCCTCTTCTACATTCTCAGCCGCCTCTTCAATCTGTAGCAGAAGCTCATCCTCTTCAACTAAACTCTCATTAGCGGGGGGCTCCATACCCTCTTCGCTCTCTATCTCTCTTTCAAGCTCCTCTTCAAGAAGCTCTTTAACTTCATTTACCTGCTCCTCATCCAGAACCCCGCCTTCTGCTTCGGCAAGCTCGCTCAGCTCCTCCAGACTCTGTATATTCTCCAGGTCGGCAAGCTCATCTAAACTCTCCAAGTCGGTAAGTTCCGATAGATCGCTCTCTTGCTCCTCGCCATCAAAACTCCCCTCTTCAGGAAGCTCGATGCCCTCTAAAAGCGCCTCTATATCTTCATCTGCAGCGCCCTCTTTCAAATCCTCTTTAGCAGCACTCTCCTCACTCTGCACTTCGGCCGTGAGCTCCTCAAAATCCATCTCATCAGTCTCGGTTTCTGCCTCGCTCT
>JAKIUX010000085.1 GCA_021647345.1 Hydrogenimonas sp. | reverse complement strand
CCTCCGTATACTCTTTAAGCCCTAAGATCAAATATATAGCCCATATACACTCAAAACCTATATGGAGTATGATGCTAAAAGGGAACTATCTAAAAACCGAACCGGTTCCTTACGGCACCAAAGAGATGGCTAAAGAGGTCAAGCGTATATATGAAAACATCTACCCTCTTGAAAAACCGCTTTTCGCCATGGCTGGACATGAAGATGGCGTGATGCTTTTCGGTGAAAAAATCGATGAAATTTTGTCTAAAACAGATAGGTTGCTAAAAGAGATAAATTGCTTTCATTAACCGCAGTTTTGGTATAATCGGCTTAAAAAAGGGAATAGATGCTTCGTTTCGCGCCAAGTCCGACCGGAGATATGCATATAGGCAATCTCAGAGTCGCAATATTTAACTACATTGTGGCGAAACAAAGAGGCGAGCGTTTCGTCGTCCGCATAGAAGATACAGACAAAGAGAGAAATATAGAGGGCAAAGATAGAGAGATTCTTGAGATTCTTCAGCTTTTTGGTCTAAAGTATGACGACCTCTATTACCAGAGCCGCAACTTGACGATCCACCAGCATATGGCCATAAAACTTCTCGAAGAGCGCAAAGCTTTCGCATGTTTTTGCACTCCCGAGGAGTTGGAAGCCGAAAGGGAGATGGCTAAAACTTCCGGTACGGCATACCGCTACAGCGGCAGATGCGAAGTTCTAAGCGATCAAGAGGTGCTGGCAAATGAAAAGCCTTTTACTATACGCATTAAAAAGCCAAAAGAGGCGGTAGAGTTTGAGGACATCATCAAAGGGAAAATCTCTTTTATGCCGGAAGAGATCGACAGCTTCGTCATAATGCGCGCCGACAAGAGCCCAACTTACAACTTTGCCTGCGCACTTGACGATATGCTCCACGATATAAGTCTTGTCATCCGCGGCGAAGATCATGTCAGCAACACTCCTAAGCAGATACATATAAGAGAGCTGCTTGGTTACGACAAAAAAATAGAGTACGCCCATCTTCCTATCATTCTCAACGAAGATGGCAAAAAGATGTCTAAAAGAGACTCGGCATCAAGTGTCAGGTGGCTATTTGAAGAGGGGTTCATTCCCGAAGCTATAGCCAACTACCTTATACTTCTTGGGAACAAAACACCTACTGAGATCTTCACACTTCAAGAGGCTATAGAGTGGTTTGACCTCAAAAGCGTCTCTAAAGCAGCTGCCAAATTTGACCTCGATAAGCTGCGTTTTCTTAACAGAGAGCATATGAAAATGATGGATTCAAAAGAGCTTTCGCGCGCTTTTGGTTTTGCGGATGCAGCTATAGGGGAGCTGGCGAAGTGCTATCTTGAAGAGGGTAGCACGATAAAAGAGATAAAGCCAAAAATTGAGGCGATCTTCAGTGCAAAACCCTTCGACGGATCGTGGGGCGAAGAGATGAAATTACTGCAAAAAGCGCTTAAAAAGGCTCCTGCATTTGAAACCTTTGATGAGATGAAGAGCTATCTTATGAAAGAGACCGGACTGAAGGGAAAGAGATTTTTCAAGCCCCTTAGAGTACTACTTACCGGCGCTGAACATGGACCGGAACTCTCTTATCTGTATCCATATCTAAAGTCATATATTGAGGAGATAATAAAATGATACTATCTACATTCGTACAGGCGCTTGCACAGATTCTGCATATGGTTATAAGCATCTATATATGGGTTGTAATCATCGCGGCACTCGTTAGTTGGGTACGCCCCGACCCCTACAACCCGATAGTACAGACCCTCTACCGTCTCACAGAGCCTGTCTATGTATGGATAAGACGATATATCCCTACGATGGTTGGAGGAATAGATCTTGCTCCTTTAATAGTCATAATAGGACTTCAGTTTATAGACCTCTTTTTGGTCAAACTTCTTTTTGAGCTTGCATCAAGTCTATGAGATATTTAATACCTCTTATGCTCCTGCCGCTGCTTCTGCCGGCGTTAACTCTGGAGCAGATAGAAAAGATGCCAAGAAGCTATGCCAAAGATTTCTATATTTGGCGCTATCTCGATCAAAATATCTCTTCGAAAGAGGCTGACGCAGCCTTCTATCAAACAAAAAGTGTCAACTGGAAAATCTTAAAACGATTCGCAAAAAAGACAGCTCAGCCGGGCTTTGCCGAAGCGGTTGAGTGCCGCTTCAAAAGTGCGAAAAACCTTCCTGCTGAAAGTGCTGAATGTACCGCTATAGCGATAACTCCCTACAAGTTTACTAAGTTATCGAAAATCAAAAAGTTCGAAGTTCTAAAGCAGCTCTCTCACTTTCCCGACGAGCTGAGGTGGGCTGAAGTGATGGCGCTGGAGCAACCGTTTTACGAACTTGTCAAACAGAGTGATGATATCTTTTTCAAAATTTTCAACAACTGCGGTTCAGAGTGGAGAGAGAGATACCTAAACCACCCTCTTCCGCCCGCACTCATAAAAAGATTAAGCACCAAAAGAGGATTCGCCCAGACTATTAAACTTATCGTTACCGACAAAAAGCTGAAGACTCTTCAGGAGTCGCTGCTCGGTATCGATGCCGACAAGCTCTCCCATCAAAGTACTTTTTTTCTTGCGATGAACGCATTGAGGCACGGAAAGAAGAGTCTTGCTTACTACTACCTAAAACTTTCCCACAAAAAGGCCTATTACCGCTTCGACAAAGATAAATCTCTCTTTTGGCTCGCTATGATCGAACCTGAAAGCGAATACCTGAAGAGGCTTTCTGAGAGCTTCGACCTCAACATCTACTCACTTTATGCCTGCGAAAAGCTCGGTTGTCGTACACCGAGAGTGGCCACTCCTACTTTCAAGAGTAAAAATAGCGACTACAATATCTCCGACCCTTTTGCGTGGCTTGGGGTTTTAAGAGATATAAGAGGGAAAAAGAGCGAAGAGCTGATAGACTACGCCAAACGCTTCGCAACTTCAGAAACTTTGGGGCACTACTGCTTCATAATGGAGCGCGCATCACGCTACAAAACCCACTACTTTCCAATGCCGTATAATGAAGCTTATGCTTCTTTAAGTACCGACAAAAAGGCTCTTCTTCTAGCTATAGCAAGACAGGAGAGCCGCTTTATACCATCATCTATATCTACGTCATACGCTCTTGGGATGATGCAGATAATGCCTTTTTTGGTGAAAGCTTTAGCAAAAGAGAAAAAAGAGCCTTTGAATCTTGACTCAATGTTCAACCCTGCAAAAAATATAGAGTATGCAATTACTCATCTAGACTATCTTCAAAAATATCTTCACCATCCTCTCTTTATCGCCTATGCCTATAATGGAGGCATAGGTTTTACAAAAAGATTGCTTACAGAAAGAGGGGTATTCAAAAAGGGCCCTTACGAGCCCTGGCTGAGTATGGAACTAGTTCATTATGATGAGAGTAGACGCTACGGAAAGAAAGTTCTTGCCAACTACATTGTATACAAAAGGCTACTTGGGGAGCCTACCTCCTTGGAGTCGGTCGTAAAAAGGTTAACTCGACCGGAGAGTACGGATCGATTCCGAAAGTAAGCTTGAAGCTTTTCGCTTCAGATGGAGGAAACTTCAGAAGAAAATATCTTCCCCATCTGTTAACACTAGGCATAAGTGTGTAGAGTTCGTCGTCTCTATGTATAGCCTTCGCTTCAAGAGGCTCTTTACCGTTAAGTTTTACATGCACAAAGCTTGGAAGCTCGTCACCACTTATCTTTCTTTCGCTTATTATGCCGATAAAAAGATATACACCATCTTCATAAGCGTACCTGTCGCCAAAAACCTCGTTTAGCAGAGTAGCGCTGACAGAAGCTTTGGTCTCCAAAGACCTTACTATCTGCGCCTCTTTCGTATTTACAAGAGCTTTTTCATAAATTACATCAGGCTGTAAAATGCTATTTTTGCAAGATTTTGAGCTACACCCTGTAGCCACCAGCATAAAACTTGCAGCAATAATAAATAAAATACCTCTTCTCACCCTCACACCTTTACTGTTTCTTTCTTAAAAATCCAAAAGTTGACACAATTGAATCTTTTATAGTCTATTTTGAATTTTAACACAAAATGACTGATATCCTGTTTGAATCCAGCACTGCTAACAGGCGGGACTCTAAAGCAGCGTAAATAATAGCGGTTAAAACTTTTTTTGGCTATAATCACATCAATTTCAAAAGGTAAGGCTTTAAGTTGCAAAAACGTTTTGCAGTCGCGTTTACAGGTCCTTCAAACAGCGGCAAGACTACACTTATAGAGAAGGTAGCAAGAGCTCTTTTGAGCGACTATATGGTCGCCATAGTAAAAAATGACCCTAAAGATAAAGCGGAGTTTGATGTAGAGGGTAAAGATAGCTGGAAGTTTTTTCAAACCGGTGCGGAAGTTGTAGTTACATCCTCTACAAGAACCACCTACTTCTCACACCGCCAAAAGAGCATAGAGGAGATTGCAGATATGGTAGGACGATTCGACTACCTTCTTGTAGAAGGGCTTAAGACTCTTCCCCTTCCGCGCATAGCTATTTTTCGCAACAAGATTGAAGAGAGCTACTTATCCTGCTCCGAAGCGATAGCCGTAGATGATTCGGTAAACCTTAAAAATTACGAGATTCCCGATAGAATAGATATTTTGAACCTCAACGACACAGAGCAGATAATAGAGTGGATAAAAAAGAACGCAAAGGCCGTATAGATGACACTAAGACCAATTTTCTACGCGATAGAGAGATCGGCTCACAGAATCAGAGACGCCATAGCCAACGAAGATCTCTGCTACTCGCAGCAGTGCAACTCTACCGGTGACATGCAGCTGAAACTCGATATCCAAAGTGATCTCATAATAGCCGAAGAGTTTTCGAAGATAGCGGCCGTAAAGGCGATAGCGAGTGAAGAGAAAGAGGAGGCGGAGACTCTACACCCCGATGGAAGATATATGATCGCATACGACCCCCTCGATGGATCAAGCCTTATAGATGTAGACCTTAGCGTAGGGTCGATATTCGGTATATATGACGGCGAGTTTCAGGCAAATAGTATGATCGCTTCGGTCTATGTGGTATACGGCCCAAGACTTGAAATGGTAACGGCATATAAAGGTGGAGTCAGACACTTCATCTACAGACACGGCAAATTTTTGGAGCAGGATACGATAAAGCTAAAGGAAAAGGGTAAACTAAACGCACCCGGCGGAACTCAGCAGTTTTGGCCAAAACACCATAAAGAGCTTGTAGACGGCCTCTTCGCCGAAGGCTACAGGCTAAGGTACTCAGGCGGAATGGTTCCGGACCTGCACCAGATACTCCTAAAAGGCGGAGGAATATTCTCTTACCCCGGTACATCCGATGTACCCAACGGAAAACTCAGACAACTCTTTGAAGTCATACCTTTTGCTTTCATCTATGAGCAGGCGGGCGGGCAAGCTGTTAAAAACAAAGGGGTAAGGCTGATGGAACTGGTACCCGAACATCCGCACGATACCAGTCCATGTTTTTTTGGTTCAAACTATGAGATCGATAAACTTAAAGATGCCTATGGAGCCAAAGTCTGATGTCCGAAAAGATTCTTGACGAATGGCAGATAAAACTTAAACAAAAAAAGATTGAACTTGAAAAATGCCAAAATGAGTATCAGGTTCCTTCATGTTTACAGTGCGATAAGGTACTTGAGTGTGCCTTGAGAG
>JAKIUX010000084.1 GCA_021647345.1 Hydrogenimonas sp. | reverse complement strand
GGAACCAATCTTCAAACACAAAGCCGCTCTACTCTATATGCAGAGGTTTTTGCAAAGATTCGAACCATATAGAGTCGAAAGATGAGCTTCAAAAAGAGTGGTTTGAAGGGAAAAAGTTGTGCGGTGTTACAGCCGGTGCCTCGACTCCTGAGTGGATAATTGAAGAGGTTATTGGCAAAATAAGAGAATTTAAAGTATAATAGCGCATTTAAAATCGGAAAAGGAATCAGGTATGGATAAGGCCTCAATGGAAGAGATCGAAAACATGGAGGAAGACTTCGCGTCGATGCTCGACGCTTACGAAAAAAAGGAGCAGGGTGGGAGTATTACTGACGGTGTTATAGTTGAGATTCGTGAGAACGACAATCAGGCTTTGGTGGATGTCGGAAGAAAGCAGGAAGCTGCCGTAAATCTCGATGAGTTGAAGAACGAAGATGGAAGCTTCAAGTTCAACGTGGGTGATACTATTGCGGTAGTGATCACAGGATATAGAAATGAAAGGCCCCAAGCTTCATATCTCAAGGCGATCAGAAAAGCGAATATCCGCAAGTTTATAGAAGAGCATGAAGAGGATGCGGAGAATATGGTCGTCGAAGGGAAGGTTGTTCGCAAAAATAGGGGCGGATACTTTGTCGTAGGAGACGATATAGAGTTCTTTATGCCTATGAGTCAGGCAGCCTTCGCTATGGGCAAGAACCCTATAGGAAAAGAGATAAAAGCGGTGATAATCAAGCTCGACAAAGAGCGCGACTCTATCGTTATTTCAAGAAGAAAATATCTTGATAACCTTCGCAAAGAGCGTAAAGAGATTGTCGACAAACTCATGGAAGAGGGCAAGATAGTAGAGGGTACTATCAAAAAGATCACAAGTTACGGAATGTTCGTCGATGTAGGCGGAGTTGAAGGACTTGTGCACTACAGTGAGATAAGCTACAAAGGTCCGGTCAATCCCGCCACACTCTACAAAGAGGGAGATAGAGTTGAAGTTAAAGCGATCTCTTATGACCCGAAAAAGAGACACCTCTCGCTCTCTATTAAGCAGACCATGCCTGATCCTTGGGAAGAGATAATAGAGCAGCTTGAAGAGGGGGACGCTATAAAAGTTACCGTCAGCAACATAGAGCCTTACGGAGCTTTCGTCGATCTTGGAAACGATATAGAAGGGTTTTTGCACGTCTCGGAAGTCTCATGGGACAAAGATATTAAAAATCCGAAAGATTATCTAAATGTCGGCGACGAGATTGATGTAGAGGTTATAGAGATAAATCCGGAAACCAGAAGACTCAGAGTATCATACAAAAATCTTCAGCCCAAACCGTTCGAAGAGTTTCTGCAGAACTACAAAGAGGGTGATGTTGTAAAAGGTACGGTTACAACTCTTACCGACTTTGGCGCTTTCGTTCGTATAGGAAAAGTAGAAGGCCTTCTTCACAACCAGGATGTTAGCTGGCAAAAGGGAGTGAAAGCCAAAGATATTCTCAGCAAAGCAGATGAGGTAGAGGTTAAGATCATCAAAATCGATCCTCAGCAAGAGCGTATAAGCCTCAGCAGAAAAGCTTTAGAGGAGAGTCCTCTCGAAAGATTCGCAAAAAAGCACAAGAGTGGCGATATAGTGAAAGGGAGAGTGAGAGACGTTAAAGATTTTGGAGTCTTTGTAGAGATAGAGGATGGTGTAGACGCCCTGATAAGAAAAGAGGATATCGCTCCGTTGAATATGGAGGAGATAAACAAAGGTGACGAGATTGAAGGCGTTATAGTTATGCTCGATCCGGCCTCCAATAAAGTCAGACTCTCCGTACGCCGTCTTGAGAGACAGAAAGAGCGTGATGCAATCAATGAGCTCAACAGCAGTGAAGATCGCCTGACTATCGGAGATATCATTAAAGACCAACTTTAAGAGACTGCATGAACCGCCTGTTGATCATCCTCTTCGGGGTACTTTCAACAACGGCGGTTACGATACTCCTGATTCTTCTTTTCAGGTACGCTAACGAGAATGTCGAATATGACAACTATACAAGAGGCGATACTCACAAGATTTCAAAAGAGTCCGAAAAAACGGATAAAAGCAGTAGATGGCTTCAAGAACTGGCCGGCAGAGAAAAGCCGTCATACAGCTACGCCGTAACCGAAATGGAGATTTCGCTTCCGCTAAAAAAGAGAAGTGAGTCGAGAGTCGGTTATAAACTGATTCTTGGAAATCTCGATGACTACAAAATGTTCTGTGTAAAACAGCTTCTTGAGAGAAAGGGAGTCGACTACTCCGCCTACAGAAGAGACGGTAGAGCTCTTCTGATTGTGCACGATATCGATAAGAAGAGAGAAAAAGAGATATCTTCCCTTCTCAAAGATTACGATATTAAGATGAAGATCGAAAAATATATAAAGGATTAGGATGCAAAAACATACGATTATGGTTTGCGACCACATTCATGAAAGCGGCTTGAAACTTTTAGAGTCCCAGCCGGATATAAACTATATCAATGCGGCAGATCTTCCAAAAGATAAGCTGCTTGAGGTTATAGGTCAAGCAGATGTGGCTATAACCAGAAGCTCTACGGAGGTAAATGAAGCATTCCTTGAGGCTGCGAAAAATCTGAAGGCTCTTGTTCGTGCAGGCGTCGGAGTCGACAATGTCGATATGGATGGATGCAGTAAACGCGGAATTATTGTGATGAACGTTCCTACCGCAAATACCATCGCAGCAGTCGAGCTGACTATGGCCCACATGCTCTCATGCATGAGAGCCTTTCCCTACGCCCACAACGATCTTAAAGTCAATAGAATCTGGAAAAGAGAGAATTGGTACGGTTACGAACTGAAAGATAAAAAGCTTGGTATCATAGGTTTTGGAAATATTGGAAGCAGAGTAGGAAAGAGGGCGAAAGCTTTTGAGATGGATGTAGTGGCTTACGACCCATATATCGAACCCAGCAAAGCGACAGATCTCGCAATAGAGTACACTACAGATTTCGACGATATACTCGCTTGCGACATAATAACGATTCATACTCCAAAAACTCAAGAGACTATCGGAATGATAGGTGAGAAAGAGATTTCCAAAATGAAAGATGGTATGGTTCTTATAAACTGTGCAAGAGGCGGTCTCTATGATGAGGCGGCTCTATATAACGGTCTAAAGAGTGGGAAGATCCGTTTTGCCGGTATAGATGTTTTTGCAAAGGAGCCGGCTACGGACAATCCACTTTTGGATCTTGATAACGTTACAGTCACGCCGCATCTGGGTGCCAATACTCATGAGTCTCAGTATAAGATAGCTACACAAGCAGCTCAGCAGGCGCTCGATGCCGCAAGAGGTATAAGCTACCCCAACGCCTTGAATCTTCCTATAAGAGAGAATGAGATTCCAGAGTATGTCAAGCCATATCTCGAGTTGATGCAGAAGATAGGCTTTCTTGCCGCTCAAGCCAACAGAGGTGCGATAAAATCTCTTAAAATTTCCACTGAAGGGGATATAGGAGAGTATATCGACTCTCTTGCGACTTTCGCAACGGTAGGTGCTTTGAAAGATGCTCTCGGAGAAATGATAAATTACGTAAATGCCGACTTTGTAGCAAAAGAGAGAGGCATAGAGATTCATAAAGAGGCGCGTGCAAGTACAGGTGCTTACAAAAATATGATTACTCTCAGGCTAACTACCGAAAAAGAGGTAACTGAGATCTCCGGGACAATTTTTAACGATGATGTGCAAAGAATTGTCTCTATCAACGGCTTTGCCCTCGATATAGAGCCAAAAGGCAGAATGATACTCTTTAAAAATACCGGAGTACCCGGAGTTATAGGTGACGTAGGACACATATTGGCCAAGCACAATGTCAATATCTCTGATTTTAGGCTTGGAAGAGATGTGAAAAAAGGTTTGGCACTTGCCGTCATTCTTGTAGATAACGATGTTAGCGATGATGTCCTAAAGGAGCTGGATCTGCTTGAAGCCTCTGTTTATGTTAAGTATGTGATTTTATAGTTCACTGAGTTTCGGCGTAGAATCTTCAATAAAGGGGGGAAGCTTTACTCCTCCCGACTTATAAAAGCTTCTATCTCTCTGCCCAATCCTGTCGAGTTTGTAAAGATAATTAAATCTCCTCTCGTCTGAGTGAGATTTATTGACTTTTCAGAGCATACAGTTGGAGAGTAAAGGGCTAAAATCTTCTCCTCACTTTGCCGATATTTAACTGTTATCGATGTTATCTATATTTATTAAACATTATGGAAAGTTAGAACAGCATAATAAATATGCCTTATTAAAATTATAATTAAAATATTTATAGTATAATTGCGCGTTTTACTGTAAAATATATCAATTTATTCATCAAAAAGGAGGGTGTATGAAGAGAATAGCAGTGGCGGCCATGCTGCTCTCAATGCCCCTATTAGCGGCGCATAAGCATTTAACGCTCGATCAGGCGCTGGAGCTTGTCAAGAAGAAAAATCTTGAAATTCGTATCGCACAAGAAGATATGAAGATGAGAGAGATGGATGTGAGCGTGGCAAAGGGGTACAACTACGGAAGTGTCGATATAGTCTTCAATGCACTCAGATCGAACGATGCCGGAAACGTTTTTGGCTTCAAACTTCAAAGCCGAGAAGCGACTTTTAGAGATTTCGGCTTTTCCGATTTTCTTGGCGGTGTAGGACAGGCTCTTGGTCTAGCCGGCGGAGATTTTGTTCAATTTACCACGATAATGTCGAATCCGGCAATGCAGAACGCTCTTTTAGATACTGCTCCGAGTGATCTTAACTATCCTGGAGCGAGAAACCATTTTCAGGAGAAGATTCAGTATAAAATTCCTCTTTATGTAGGAGGAAAGCTTAATAAATATGGCCAGATAGCCCGTAAAATGGAGGCGATGAGCAGGCTCGACAGGCAGAAGGTCATTAACGAGAAGGTATATCAGACAAGAAAGACTTTTTACGACATTGCCCTTGTGAACAGCTACATAAAAAATTTGAAAATAATTTTGAAAAATGTCGAAGATCTGGAAAACACTGTCACTAATATGGTGAAGGAGGGTTACGCTCTTGATATCGACCTACTTCAGGTGAAATCTAAAAAAGCGGATGTTTTGAGAATGCTCAATCAAGCGAAACTTAACCGAGATCTTGCATATCAGTTTCTCTCATTTTTGGTAGATGAAGAGGTTGACTCAGTTTCTGTGGAGGACCGGGACGTTCCAATGCCCGTTATGAAAAAAGAGGAGATGGTTAATAGAAACCTCGATATCCAAAAAGCCAATCTTGGTCTTGAGGTTACCAAGCTTGCGGTAGGTGTTGAGGGATCTTCGTTTCTGCCGCAAGTTGGCGCTTTCGCTGAGTATGGAAGTGCAGATAACACTTTTTTGAACGACTTTACCGATAAAGACGCCTATACCGTAGGTGTTCAGATGAAATGGAATATCTTCAACGGTTTTGTTGATAAGTCAAAATATGAAAAAGCAAGAATTCAAAACCTCAAAGCACACTATCAGGTAGATCTGGCAAGAAAGGGGATTGCTCTTAAAATCGACAAGATAATAACCGAGATAAAGAGCAGAGAGTATGACATTAAGTCGTTGAAAGAGAAGGTCAAGTTCATGAGGCGCGTTTATGAAAACTACTATAACCGCTACAAAGAGGGACTTATCTCCATAAACGATGTTCTT
>JAKIUX010000083.1 GCA_021647345.1 Hydrogenimonas sp. | reverse complement strand
AAGATGTTAACCTGCAACTATCCAATCTCATAGAAGAAGAAAACCCAAGTCTTAACTTTGATGATGTGAGCTTACCTACGATTGCTATTTTAGAAGAGTATGCTCATGAAGTGGATATCGATTATACTCAGGTGAAGATGTTTGACGATATGGAAAAAATAAAATTTATTGATAATGTTTTTAAAGAGTATGCAGAAGAAGGGTATATATTTTATCATCACGAAGATTTCTGCAAACAAAGGGCGTTAGGTGCATTTGATGAGGCAAAACAGGCAGGACTTGTTAGTGAAAGCGGACTTTATCACTACATACTGCTTGGTACACTCACTAATCAAGAGATACAAAATACCGTTTATTATAAAAGATTGCTTGACCTGCATAGCGAAGAGCAGAAGATAGAGTATTTAAAAAACACAATAAGCGCCATTGTGATGAGAAGGAGGAGATCGGATGGGATATAAGGACTCAAAACATACAGCAGGCAGCAGTGTATTGCAACAAGAGTGTCATGAAGAGGTCTGTAAAAAAATACCCCCTTCCATAAGTACCGGAACTTGCGAGTATTACAAGAACAGACACGACAACTATATTCAAAGGCATCAGTATGACAGTAAGTCAAACGGGGACAATCCTCCTGATTACTACCTAAACTACGGCTATAAGTATTGTAGCAGGTTTAAAAAAGAGACATATGCTAAATTGAGTCAAGATGGTAAAGATTGGCTAATGGATACTCTTAATGTTTTGCAAGTTCTTATGGAGCAAGGGCTTGTAGATCTCTCTTTTGTAGCCAAAGCCAATCAAGCATACAATGACCGCCATAAATTACCAGAAAACAAAACCTCTTTTTATACCGGAATAGAGTGCCGCAATGGTGATTTTAGAGATTTTGCATTTGCGACACATCCGGACGCTTATAATCCAAAGAAAATGGAGAACCTTCCTTGCTCAGACCTGATAACAATTGCCTCTACGCCCGATCTGAAAGAGTGGCTCTCTTGGGATACATGGGAGCAGGCTATTACAATGGGTGAGAATATGAGCATATCAGATATAGCGCTTAAGTGTATAGATGAAGCAAATTCTTATATTGCGGATATGGCAACAGAGGTTTTTGAAGATATAGCCAAAAAGATGACAAGGTATTATTAGATGATAGGAAAGATAATGAAGTGGATAGCTTTGGTTTTGATTGTGTCCATAATAGGTATAGCTATCTACTTTGCTGTAGGATATGCCGTTAAAACAAAAATCCTTGAATTAAAAATAGGTTCCAAAGGGGTAAAGATGCAAAAAAATGAGTGGAGAGAGTTTGATCTAAATAATGTTCCGGGAGAGACGCCGGGAAGTCTTTTTAGTAGTCGAAAGAAAGTCAATCCTATATATAAGTATAGATTAGAGTTGATGTACCCTTTTGACGGCAAGGTCGGTTTTTTTGGAGGGAGTGATAGAGAACAAGTGCACGAAGAATGCTTTAATGCAAAAATTTCCGATCGGTATTGTGACGAAAAAAACGAAACAGCCTACCTCTTTAGGACTATAGATGACGGTAAAACATTTACAAGGGCAAGTTTCGGTCACGGTATAGCCCAGGAGATCAAAGAGATAGATGGAGTATATTTTCTTAAGGTATTTGAAGCAGACACATGGAGGTATAGAACATACCGTTCAGATGATCTTGGAAGAACCTGGAAAGAGATAGGCAAATTTTATATTGAGGAGATTTTTACCAAAGATAGATTTATATACACTGTCGTAAAGAGTATAACAATCGGCAAGAGGGAGTATAGCTACTACTATACCAAAGATGGCGGAAAAACCGCAAATAAGCTTTCAGAAGAGTTACAGGATCTACTGCTTAATGAATCTTATAGCCATACTACCCATAACGGAAAACTTGTTGTGTATCAGAATGGGCATTTATTGTATATAGACATGGATACAAATAAGACACAGACAAAGGAGATAGAAATTCCACAAAAGACAACATTTCGTAGCATTAATGTCGATAAAAAAAGTAATGAGCTCTATTTGAAGTTGATGAATCATGATGCAAAAGAGATAAACAGATATAGAATGTCCATATATTACCCCTTTAGTGACACACATGTGGAGTTTGACGAAGATGGTAAAATCTTTCCAAATAAAGATGTATTCTTGACATATGTTGATGATGACTATATAGGGGCTTTTGTTAGATACAAGGGGATTCTTACGCATATATGGACGATGAACAAGGGGGAAAAATGGGATTTTGAGGTGCTGCCTCACTATTTTTGGAATACTGCATTTACCAAAGTTGGCAACAAGCGAATATACATGGAGGCTATCGTTCAGGCTAAAAAAGGTGTTGAAAATGGAAGTTATTTGATAATTGGAAAAATCAAGACCAAGTAAAGATGCAATAGCTCCGTGTCGGCAAATCCAAGAACAACAGCCGCCACTCCCAACCGACTTGACCGTTTTCGCTCCACCCCGTAGAGAAATGAGTATAGAGCCGAATACCGAAATAGAAAGAGCAAAGAGTATGTGAAGATGCCGTAAAGCAGTCTACACAGATCGAGCCCTTGCTCTAGCTTATAACCGGTTATTGTTTTAAGTGGTCGGCAAAGCAAATGGTTGATCTGCGGTTGGGCAGAATCGTTTGGATATAATTATGCAAAAAAATGAAGGGCGGCTTTGGCTAAGGTTCCGTGTACGCACTGCCATTTAGAGTTTGATGAGTCGGTTATGATAACCGAAAAGGAGGGCAAAGAGGCTCTATACTTCTGCTGCAAAGGGTGTCAGGGTATCTACCATCTTCTGCGCTCCGAGGGGCTTGATACATTCTATGATAAGCTGGGCAAGCAGAGCCTTGAACCCCCGAAGCAAAGAGACGATGATCTTCAGAAGTTTGACCTGGATGGCTTCAGAAAAAAGTATATAGTAAAGCGTCCAGACGGACTCGACGAAATCTATATGATCATAGAGGGTATCCACTGCAGCGCTTGTGTCTGGCTCAACGAAAAGGTTCTTCACAAGATGCCCGGTATTGTTGAGGCCACCATAAACTATACTACAAACAAAGCTCATATCGTTTGGGATCCAAACGATGTCAAACTCTCACAAATTGTAGAAAAGATTCGCTCTATAGGCTACAACGCATACCCTTACGACCCTAAACTTCAGGAAGAGAGAGCCAACAAAGCGCGCAGAGACCATTACGCAAGACTTCTTGTAGCGATCTTTGCAACAATGAATATAATGTGGATAGCTATCGCCAAATATACCGGAATGTTTACCGGTATGCGCGAAGATGTGAAGATGGTGCTTAGCATAGCCGAGTGGATTTTGGCCACTCCTACGCTCTTTTATAGCGGCTGGGTCTTCTTTAGAGGGGCTTGGTACGGCTTTAAGAACCGTTTTGTAAATATGGATACGCTGGTTGCCACAGGTGCCTCTCTTGCCTACTTTTACTCTATTTGGGCTATGGTTACAGGACATGGGGAGGTCTACTTCGACTCGGTTACGATGATCATAACCTTCGTGTTAACCGGCAAATATCTGGAGGTTTTAAGCAAAAAAAGGGCCGCGGATACGATGGATGCGCTCTCTAACGCTCTTCCTACGGAGGTTACCGTAGTAAAAGATGACAATAAGAGCATGATACCGGTTGAAGAGGTGGAGCCGGGAGATATCATAGAGGTGAGGCCCGGAGAGAAGGCAGCCATTGACGGAGTTGTGGTAAGCGGCGAAGGGAGCTTTGATGAGAGCTCTTTGACCGGAGAGAGCGAGCCGATCTACAAACGGCCGGGAGATGAGATAGTAAGCGGAAGTGTCGCCATAGACGGCGTAGTTAGATATGAGGCGACAAAAGATTACGGCACCTCCACTCTGGCAACACTTGTCGGGCTCTTGGAGGAGTCTTTGACTAAAAAGCCGAAAATAGAGCAGCTTGCCAACGAGATCTCGGGCCACTTCTCCAAAACGATTTTGACGATTGCACTGCTTACTTTCATAGGCTGGTTCTGGATGAGCGGAGAGTTCGAGAGAGCTCTTGTGGTGGCGATCTCGGTCATCGTCATAGCGTGCCCTTGTGCTCTTGGGCTGGCTACACCGGTAGCGACACTCATTGGGATAAATCTGGCGGCAAGAAGAGGGGTGCTTTTTAAAGAGGCGGCCTACATAGAGACGATGGCAAAATGCGACATTCTTGTACTGGATAAAACAGGCACCGTAACCGAAGGTAAGCCTCACGTTGTCAGCTATGAGGAGTATGAAGAGTATGACTACTCTTTGCTGCTTTCTCTTGTCAAAAGCTCAATCCATCCTGTAAGCCGAGGAGTTCAAAGATATCTTGAAGATCACTTTGACGAACTGAAAGAGGTTGAGCTTGCAGATGTGAAGCAGGTGCAGGCACGGGGCATCAGTGGCACTTTTGAAGGTGTTGTTTTAAGGGGCGGAAACGCCAAGATGATGCAAGAGTTCGGTCTTAACGTAGATGATGAGAGTGAGTATACGCTATTTTATTTCGCTATCGGCGATAGGGTGGTTGCCCGTTTCGAGCTTAGAGATCTTCCAAAAGAGGGGGCGAAGGAGGCTATAGCCGATATAAGGGGTCTCGGTATAGAGGTGATTATGCTAACCGGCGATAACGAAAAAGCGGCCGAGAGAGTCGCGCGCGAAGTTGGGATAGCGAGCTTTAAAGCCGCTTTGCTGCCTGAGGATAAGGTTAAAGAGATAGATCTTCTTCACGCTAAAGGGCACCTTGTAGTGATGGCGGGTGACGGCATAAACGACGCGCTCGCTCTTAGCAGAAGCGATATAGCCATAGCTATGGGTAGCGGTTCCGATGTTGCGCTGGAGGTTAGCGACGTAGTGCTGCTGGATGATCGCATCACATCTTTGAGGGACGCATTTTTGATAAGCCGCAGAACCTTTAGATTTGTCAAGCAGAATCTGGCTCTATCGATCGTATACAATACTATAACGATACCTCTTGCCGTAAGCGGATATGTGATACCTTTGGTAGCAGCCCTTTCTATGAGTCTTAGCTCTCTGCTGGTGGTCGGCAACTCGATGCGGATCAAATCTGCCTTTAAAGAGAAAAATTAAGTAAAAGTGTAGAAGCGGCGTGATAGCATTAACAAAACCATATATTTAGGGGATACGATGCAGCAAATAGACATGAGCTCGGATGAGTTTTTGGCGGAGATGGAGAAAACCAAGAAGTTTACCGACAAAGTGTGCAAGCAGTTTGGGTGGGTTTACAATCCAAACGAAGATGTAAACGAGGGTGTTACGATGGGGCTTGCTAGAAACAAGATGCTTTACGGCAAGAGGTGGTGTCCTTGCTTTATGGTGATTGAGGATGAAAACGGAAACCACAAAAGCGCAGATGATCGCCTCTGCCCATGCAAGCCGGCAATAGAGAAAGAGATTCCGGAAGAAGGCAAATGCCACTGCGGTATATTCTGTACGCCCGAATATGCCGCTTCGCACGATCATTGATATAAGGGTTTATTGAGTGGTTGTTCATGTAGTAATGTTCAGATTTAAAGAGTTGAATAGATCTGAAAATATTGAGAGAGTCAAGCAGATGCTCGAGTCGCTCCCTGACAAGATAGAGGCTCTTTGTTCTATGGAGGTAGGAGTCGACTTTCTCGGCTCTGAACGGTCAATG
>JAKIUX010000082.1 GCA_021647345.1 Hydrogenimonas sp. | reverse complement strand
ACAATATACGCTCAATGCATAGATTATCTTTTAAAAAGCCCTCTATCTGCTCTTTGTTCATTTGCGGGTTTCGGTTCTGGTTTAAGAGGCATTTGGAGGTTGTAAGAATCGTGCCGGCTCCGTCGCTCTCAATGGAGCCCCCCTCTAAGATACAATCTACCTTCTCATACTCCCCCCAGAGGTAGCCGCACTCTACCAGTTTAGCTGTCACTTTGTCATCCAGTGAGCTTTCGAACTTGCCTCCCCAGCCGTTGAAAGTGAAGTCGAGAAAATATCTTTTTCCGTTTTTGCATCAAGTTCTGGGGCCGAAGTCTCTTGCCCATGTGTCGTTGGTAGGAATCTCTACGAAAGAGATGTTTCGTATGTCGCAAAAAAGCTCTTTGGTCTTTGCCGCGTTATCGCAGACTATTATGAGAGGTTGGCCGTAGGCAATGGAGCTTGCCACTCTTACAAAGACGCTTAAAGCTCCTTTAAGATCGTAGTTCCAGTCTGTACCCTCGTGGGGAAAAGCCATTAAAACGGCCGACTGTTTGGCGCTCTCAATCGGGAAGGTGCATTCTGTCATCTTCCTCATCCTTTATGACACGTACGCTTCTGTAAACCATAGCTATAACAAAGATAGCCGTCAATATCATGCCTATCACCTTCACCCACGCTACCCAGTTCACTTTACCTCCATTTTACGCATATTTGACTAAAATGTCCGAATGTCACAAATTAGAATTTCAAGAGAGAACTTTTTTCACAATATTAGCCAAATAGCCGATAAAACTCAATCGGTAGAGAAGATTGCTTTGGTACTCAAAGACAACGCCTACGGCCATGGGCTAAAAATTATGGCAAATCTTGCGGCGGAAGCGGGTGTGCGCCACGCAGTGGTTAGGAGTCTGGCGGAAGCGAATATCGTTGGTGAGCTTTTTGAGACAATTTTGATACTCTCAGATACTCCCTCTAAGCCGGTTTCGCAAAGGTTTAGGTTTGTCATAAACGATATAGACGATATTAAGAAGATGCCGCCGGATCTCTCGATAGAGCTAAAGGTAGATACCGGAATGCATCGAAACGGCATAGAACCGGATAGATTTAAAGAAGCGGTAGGGAAGATTTTTCAAAGAGGACTGCATTTAAAGGGTGTAATGACCCACTACAGAAGCGCCGATGAACTCGGAAGCGATTTTTTCTGGCAAAAAAAGAGGTTTGAAGAGATAAAAGATGAGGCTAAAGAGCTTGGTTTAACCGATATAAGGTGGCATAGCTGCAACTCAGCGGCACTATTTCGGCTAAATTCCTTTGACGAGGATATAGCTAGAGTCGGCATAGCCGCTTACGGCTGCTTAAGTATGCCCTCGTCTTTCGATACGCCGGAGCTAAAGCCCGTAATGTCGCTCTGGGCAAAAAGAGTCTCAAGTAGAAGAGCGGCTCCAGCCTCACGCATAGGGTATGGAGGCGAGGGGAGAGTAGAGAAAGATTGTATAGTCTCAAGCTACGATATTGGTTATGGTGACGGTTGGCAAAGAGCCGCCTATACTCTACCGGACGGCAGACCGATTATAGGCCGCGTCTCTATGGATATGATATCTGTCGAAGGTAAGGATGAAAATATCTGCATCTTTTCTGATGCCGCCGAAGCGGCCCGGCAACTTGGGACTATCAGCTATGTCGTAATGACGCAGCTTAGCCCATCGATTGAGCGTGTGGTTGTATGAAGCTTTTTGCCGCTCTGATCGCCTCATTTCCGCTGCTATACCCAATATGGGTCGTTCATAGGCAGACCCTCGGCAAAAATGAGAAGATAGAGAGAACCCCTGCGGAATGGGGCGTTGAGTATGAAGATATAGAATTCAAGACATCTGACGGACTGCTTCTAAAGGGGTGGTGGGTCGCTGCCGATAGCCAAAGAGCGGTGCTTCTTCTGCACGGCAACGGCGGAAGCCGAAACGGATTTCACAGCGGAATATTCGAGCTTGGCAGGTGGTACCGCGAGCAGAACTTCAACGTGATGATGGTCGATCTTAGGGCTCACGGCGAGAGTGAAGGCAAAAGAGTCTATTTCGGAGTAAAAGAGCATGAGGATATGCTCGGCTGGTTGCGTGAAGTTGACTCTAAAAGGCGTTTCTCATGGTATCTGCACGGTTTTTCAATGGGAGCGTCAACCGCCTTAATGATGAAAGAGAAGAAGCCGACAGATTTCGCAAAGATAGTTTTAGATGCTCCTTGGATAGATTTTCACGCTCTTGCTAGGCAGGAGCTGTGGCGCAGAGCCTATCTGCCCTCTATATTTTACGGTTACGTCTCTTTCTTGGCCAAATCTCTTTTTGGAATCGATTTTAAGATTGCAGACAATAAAAAGAGGTGTGAAACCCTTTGCCGAGAGAAGATACTATATATCTTCGAAAGGGGCGACAGACTGCTTGGAGAGACCCATAGCAGCATCCTATCCAAGCTCTGCCCTGAAGCTAAAATATCTCTATTAGAGGGAGAGCATGTAGGGGCTTTCAAGCATGAACCAAAAACTTACACTTCTATTTTAGCCCACTTTTTAGATGCAAATACTACTTGATCTGCATCTTTTGGGTTACCAGCGTTTTAAAGCTGCTCTCTTTTGAATCCTGTAAACCAAGCTTTTTGGCAGCCTTGGGGTTTACTATGTAGTACCCGAGTGTCGCTTCTATAAGATCGCCACTCTCTGTTTTGAAGTTAAATTCGAGCCTTTTTGTATCGTGCGCCTCCAAGGAGTACTCTTTTAAAACCTCTGTAGCCTCCCACGGCATAGCCGGTCTTGACTCTTTGCCTAAAATCCTGTAGAAGCTGACAGCAGGAAGTGTAAAGCTTTTGCCGTCTCTTATAACTGTTACTCGAAGCTGCGCCACTCTAAGAGGGTGCGCAAAGAGCCTGTGATCGGCTTCGTTTTTGATTGAAACAGCAATGGTCTCATCTGCCGGCACAATCTTTAGTTTTATATATTTCGCAAGCATCTTTGGACTGTTGTGCAGGCCCGCAAATCCGTGAAAAGCGTGGCTCTTTTCTGAGGTTAATGTCGATATGGGGCCGTTGACTTGAGGCATATGGCATGTTATACAGTTGGTGTCACTCTTTTCTGATCGCTCAAAGTCCATAGCGCATACATCCAAACCTTTTGAGTTTTTCTTGAACTCATGGCAGCCGATGCAGATTTTTCCATTTGAGAAGTTGGGGTTTGAGTAGTCTATGGTGTGAAAAGGAGAGCCTATACCTTTTTTGCCAAACCCCATCATATCTGAAGATTTATGGTACTTTATTACACTCTCTTCATTTTTGCCGTTCTTTGCGGCGAAGTAGTATCTCTCTTTGTCACTAATGATGTTTATATTCGATTTCGAACCCTTTTTTATGTTCTCTATACGGTGGCAGTATGTGCATCCTATAGGCTCTTGCAGTTGAATATCATTCTCTTTCGGAAGTGCGGTTTTGCCGCTTTTTAGAGCCTCCATAAGCTTAGTATCGCTTGGAGTGTGGCACTTGGCGCAGCTGTAGCGGCCTCTTTTTTTAAGCGGATGAAGATCCCATACAGCTTTATGAACCGGGTCGTTAAATATGGAAGATCTTCTGTGCATAGAGTCGAAATACTCTTTGTAAATTAGCGGATGGCAGCTTTTGCAGATGTGCGAAGAGTTGAAGTTTCCGTCGGCGATGAGTCCAACGGCAAATAGCAGAGACAGGATAAGATACATAATACCACCTTTTAAAAAAGATTTTTGAGAATTATACATAAAATTGAGTGCTCTGAAAAATTACGAAACCTCGCTTAGGCGAGATGAGATTTTTAGCGAAGCTAACATAATTTAGATGTTGAATGCCAAAAACCAGCGACTAAATTTAAAAGCCTTCGCTCGATTTATGACTTTTCAGAGGGTTCTTTTAACTGATCGATGAGTTTGAAAGATAGGGCAAGGGCGAGTAAAAGTGTCGCTGCGGTAACGCTATATAGCATAGGGTATCCTCCAAAGTGGAGCAGAAATCCGCCAAGAATTGAGAAGAACATTCCTAAAGAGACTATATTCATCTGCAAGGCGACATAAAGAGGCCGTTTTGCTTCGGGTGCTAGTATGAGAATAAGATTTCCGGAGGCTATGCGGTTTCCGTCGGCTGCCGCTCCGAAGAGAAAGAAGATGAGCATGTAAAGAGTCAAGCTGTCGGCGAAAAATGCGAGCAAAGTTGCAGTAAGCTGCATAGAAATCGCAATATTAGCCACCAGCCTGTTGCGGCCGCTGCCGCTTATCTTTCCCCACAGAATGTTGCTTAGCATGGCACCGCTCATCTGGGCCGTTATGAGTACGCCTACCGCCGTACCCGTAAGCTCTATCTTCTCTTTAGCGTCGAGAATGATAAAGGGCAGAGCGATGAGGTAGCTGTAGCCGAAAAGAAATGTTGCTATCTGAATCTGAAGCTGCCTGTCGCTCTTTAGAGTCTTCGCTGCATGTTTCAAAAATTCGGCGAAGGAGTCTATCTTCGTCTCGAAGCGCTCTTTTATAGGTTCCTCTACCGTAGCGAAAGCGCTCAGCCCTATGCCCATCAATACGGCACTGAGCATGAAGAGGTAGCCAAAATCGTATGGAGGCTCGAAGCGCTCGAGCACGACGGCGGTCACAGCACCGCTTATAATGGCACCAAGACCGGCGAAAAATTGCCTTGTTGCCATCGTCTTTCCCCTAAATTTATGGGAGAATATTTTCGCTATTATCTCTCTGAAGTAGATGGCTCCGAAACCTGCGCTAAAGCTAAAGAGAAAGAGCCCTATGCCTATGCACCAGAGTGTCAGAGTAGGGTGCTCCTTGCCGAAGAGGATGATGCAGACCCCTATGAGAAACCAGGAGAGGAATCTAAAGAGAAAAACGACTCTAAGATATGGAAGCATACGCTTGTAGTGTTGAGCTTTGAAGGCTGCAAAGAGCTGCATGATCACCGCTCCGCCTCTTAGAAGGGCGCTGAAAAAGCCTACAAGCAGAGAGGAGCCTCCGAAGTAGTTGACTATAAGGGGTAAAATAGTGGCGGGTTCTGCTACGGTTGTGCCTACCGAGAGAAAAAATCCGTGCAGAACGTTTTTTATGTGGTTTGAGCGTTTATCCATCAATTTTTTCGAATGCTTCTTTAATACTTGAAGCCATATTTTTTGCGTAAAGCCAAATGGCGGCATTTAGCTTTGCAATATCCATTAGCTTTGATGACGGACTTTTTAGCGCTTTGAGACTTTCTGTTTTTGATATGCGTTTAAAAGATTTTCTATACTCTATACCAAAATCGGCAGGGTCTATTGAAAGCTCTTTGGTATTAAAGTTTTCATGAATCCATATTCTGCACTTGCCAAAAACCTCCGGTGTCCCCTCATTTCCCTTTACTATGACAAGGCGCTTATATCTGTCGCCGAATATATCTATATATTTTTTTACATACGGTTTATGAAAGACTCCAATTAAAGCGGTATCGCACCCTCCAATCCCTGGCAGTCTTTCTATGGTGTTAAGACCTGTTCTAATGCCAAGAGCTTTTCGTGTAGGGGTTAGTGCTGCAAGATCAGGGTTGTAGTCTCTCCTGTCGAAGTAGTGTAGGTTTTTAGGTGGCTTAATCGCTTCGATCACATCTTTGACCGTGGCGCCGCCTTTGGCGGGCTGAAGCGCGCCGCCGCTGACAACTATGT
>JAKIUX010000081.1 GCA_021647345.1 Hydrogenimonas sp. | reverse complement strand
TGCATATGGAAAAGGGCATAGCGTCAATCTTTCAGCATATCGTTCATGCGCTTTGTGTCTGGGTTCTTGTTTGGGTCTCTTTTTGGTTTTCTTAACTCCCATATCAGCGTCGCGATAAGCCCCGCCGCGATAAGCGCGATAGCGGTTATCTTGATCCAGAACTCTTGAGGCATGCAGGCTCCCTTCATTCAAAGAATAAGCATCGCATCGCCGTAGCTGTAGAAGCGATACCTCTTTTCGATAGCTTCATTATACACTTTTAAAGTCTTTTCTAATCCTAAAAATGAGGCAACCAGCATAATAAGAGTCGATTTTGGCAGATGGAAGTTGGTTAGAAGGTGGTCGACTCTCATAGGAGGGTTTTTCGGGTGTAAAAATAGATCGCACTCTCCGAACCTTCTTCCTGTTCGCACAAAATGTTCCACGGTTCTTGTCACTGTCGTTCCGACAGCAAGGATCTTACGCTCCGACTCTATCAAAGATGATGTCTTCTGCGGTATTTCGTAGTACTCGCTATGCATCGGATGTTCGGTTATGACTTCAGATTCGACAGGTTTGAAGGTACCTGCCCCGACATGAAGTGTTATAGATGCTGTTTCGCGGCTCTCTTTGACTCTTAAAAAGAGCTCTTCGCTAAAGTGCAAAGATGCGGTTGGAGCCGCTACGGCGCCCTCATGCTTTGCAAAAACCGGCTGATACATCTTTTCGTCATCTTCTCTATCTTCTCTGTTTATGTATGGTGGCAGGGGCACATGACCCAATCTCTCAAGATGTGGCAGCAGAGTCTCGAAAGAGAGGATCTGCCCGTTGCTGTCAAGGAAGTTGACCTCTCTGCTGCCGTCACTGTTTAACTTTATCACCTTTGCGCGCAGCAGATTGTCAAAATAGATTATCGTATCCTCTGTTACTTTCCCTCTTATTAAGACGTTGAAGCTCTCCAAACCTATCGGCCTATTTATTAGAAGCTCTACCTTGCCGCCGCTCTCTTTTTTTCCAAACAGTCTCGCTTTTATAACTTTGGTATCGTTGTAAATGAGTGCGCAATTGTTAGGTATGAAAGAGAGAATCTCTTCGAATCTGGAGTGCGTGACCTCTCCGCCGGCTCTGTCGATTACCATGAGCTTCGCACTCTCTCTAGGAGAAGCCGGCTCTTTGGCTATAAGTTCCGGCGGAAGGGTATAGTCGTAGCTTTCGGTCAAAAGCTCTTTTATGACCTCTTTTTTGTTACTCAGTCTCTTCCTCCTCATCTTCAGGCGGCTTGTATGGGTTTACGACTTTGGCGATCAGTATGGAGACTCCGTAAAGAAGAATAAGCGGTATAGCCATAAGAAGCTGCGTCACTACATCCGGAGGCGTAAGAAGCGCGGCCATTACGAAAATAAGAATGATTGCGTATTTGAAAAAGCTCTTTAGGGTATTGTCGTCTACAAGTCCTAAAAGTGCAAGAAAGAAGGTGATAACCGGCAGTTCGAAGGCAATGCCGAAGCCTATCATTATTTTTGTGAAGAAGCCGACATACTCGTTTATTTTAGGGGCTACCGTTACGATCTGCTCAGCGAAGTTGACCAGAAACGCGAAACCGAAAGGAACCACCACATAGTAAGCGAAAAGTGCTCCCAAAAAGAACATTCCCGAAGCGAAAAATACGAATGGCCATATATACCTTTTTTCATGTTCGTATAGCCCCGGAGCTATGAAGAGCCAGAACTGGTAGAGAATGAAAGGCAGAGCCATAAGAAAAGCGGTGAAAAGAGAGACTTTAACGGCTGTGAAAAAGACTTCAGGAACACCTGTGGCTATCATATAGGAGCTATCGGGCAAGACCGTTTTAAGGGGTTTGGTCATCCATTCTAAAATTGGCTCATAGAAGTAAAAAGCTACGAAAAAGCAGACAACCAGAGCGGCGAGAGAGTAGGCAAGACGCTTTCGCAGTTCGGCTATATGAGGTTTGAGTTCGTCAAACATTTTTCTCCTTTTTCTCCGGCTCCTGGACTTTTGTGGGTATCGTCGGCTCCTGTGAAGAGGCGGTTTTCTCTTTTTTTGAGAATGTGACCATCTCCCTTTTGGGCTCTATCTTCTCCTTTATCTCTTCTGCCTCCGCCTCTAATCTATTTTCCGACCTCTTTACCTCCTCTACGGTCTCTGTCAGATCATTGAGCGTGGTGAGGGCGGGCGCAGTTACACTCTCAAGTTTGGCGGTGGCTTCGTCGAGCTGTTTTTTGTACTTGAAAGCCTCCTCTTTGAGTTCGCTTATCTTAAGCTCCTCCTCCAAAGAGGTTTTAGCATCGTTGACGGTGCGTTTTATGCTTCTGAAAAATTTTGCTATCTGCACCATTGCGTCCGGCAGTTTTTCCGGTCCGAGAAAGAGAATAGCTATTACGACTATGAAAAATATTTCGCTGAGTCCCATGCCGAACATCGCATGTCCTTATTATTACTGATTTTACGCCGCCCTCTAAATGGGAGTGACCGGCGCAGCGGTCTTAAACCTGTGCGGGCAGGCATCGATGCCAACTTTTAGGTTCAAAGTCTATCAAAAAAGTGATTAGCCGATGATAAAGAGCGCGACTTCGTCGCTCAATAGATAATCCCGGTTGAACCAGCGCCCATTCGAGAATCTCAGCTTTGCCTCTTTTTTAAGAAGCCGTGCGCGCTCTTTCATTATTCCATCCAGGATCTCTTCCGCCACTCCGACACAGCTTCTAAGCCCCAAAAAGATACGCTCCTCAAGAATCTGCGAAGGTGAAAGCTGCTCCTTCTCTTTAAAAAGGGGATCGTCAATATACCTCTCTACGGCCTGATGCGGGTAGTATCTGCTTGAATCGACCCTCCCAACCGCTCCGCTTCCTATGCCGAGATAGGGTTTGTATTGCCAATATCCGAGGTTGTGGCCGCATCTTTTTTTTCCGAAATTTGAGATTTCGTACTGCTCCCATCCTACGCTCTCAAGCAACTCCTTGATTATATTCGCCTGCTCGAGTGACTCGACTCTCACTTCCGGCCTTCTCTGGAAAGGTGTCCCCTCTTCGATACTCAACTCATAGGCGCTCAGGTGCTCTATAGGAAGTTCAAGCGCACTTTTTAGCTCCTTTTCCACTCTTTGAGCCGTATCGAGCATCGTGGCGTAGATGAGATCGAGCGAAATTGTGCCAAAGCCCGCTTTTTTGGCATTTTCAACCGCTTTGACGGCCTGGATGGAGCCGTGGGCTCTGCCGAGAAGTTTCAGTTTATCGTCAAAAAAGCTTTGCACCCCGAAGCTGACTCTATTTACTCCAAGCTCTCTCATACCCTCGAGCCACGCTTTTGTGGCACTATTCGGGTTTGCTTCAGTTGTAATCTCGGCATTATCTTTCAGATACGCTTCGAGTGTCTCGAAGATCGGCTCATATAGGGCGGGTTCTATCGTAGATGGTGTTCCTCCTCCGATAAAGAGTGTAGAGATCTGCCCTTTTTCTATCCGGAACCTCTTCAAATCTGCTCGCAGCTGCCTCATCAGAGCCTTCATATAGCTCTCTTTCAGATAGAGTTTGTCGACATAGGTGTTGAAACTGCAGTAGTGGCATCTGCTGTCGCAAAATGGTATATGGATATAGAGCAGGGTATCGTTGATCATTGGTGCATTTTTCTCAGTAGGTCTTAATCAGTTTTTTTCTATAATCATACCCAAAAAAGAGCGAGTCGTAAGAGGCAGAGGGGCCGGGAAGTTCTAAAGTGAGACGAATATAGAGAGATTTTCACACTTTTATTTAACGGATCTTGGCGGTTGAAGCCGCTTGCTATTTGTTTTGCAAGCCGAACCTCAGCCTCCGGCATCGCCTAGAAAAGTTACCAGCAAGATGAATATCAAAAAAGAGCAGAAGGAGAAGAGGTACCGTCCTAACGTTGCCGCGATAGTTCTCTCTTCTAAATATCCTGAAAAGGTGGAGTTTTTTATAGCCTCCAGAAGCGATATAAAAGATGCGTGGCAGTTTCCGCAGGGGGGTATCGACGAGGGTGAAACACCGCAGCAGGCTCTCTTTAGAGAGCTTAAAGAGGAGATAGGTACCGATGAAGTAGAGATTATAGCCGAGTTTCCGGAGTGGGTAAGCTACGACTTTCCTGAGATCATCGCTAAAAAGATGTACCCCTATGACGGTCAGCGGCAGAAATATTTTTTAGTTCGCCTAAAACCGGGTGCCAAGATAGATCTCGATACGGAAGAGCCGGAGTTTTTGCACTATACCTTCGTTCCCTTCGAACAGATTTTCGACTATATCACATTTTTCAAGAGACCTGTCTATAAAAAGGTTTTGAACTATTTCAGAAAAAAGGGTTATCTCTGATGGTTTCAAAGGATTATTCGTGTTGATTGTACAGAAATTCGGCGGTACCAGTGTCGGCGACCTGGAGCGCATAGCAAACGTTGCCAAACGTGTAGCAAAGACAAGAGATGAAGGGCATGACGTTATCGTTGTAGTCTCCGCTATGAGCGGTGAGACAAACAAGCTCATAGAGTATGCCCACTTTTTTTCGAAAAATCCGCAAAGAGAGGCGATGGATCTGCTTTTAAGCTCAGGAGAGCGGGTTACCTCCGCACTTCTTAGCATCGCGTTGAACGAGATGGGTTATAAAGCGGTCGCCATGACGGGGCGTCAGGCCGGTATTGTTACAGACAAGAGGCACACATCCGCGCGGATCGACCATATCAACCCAAAACCGATGGGAGATGCGGTAAAAGAGGGGAATATCGTAGTCGTAGCAGGCTTTCAGGGTATCAACGAAGAGGGCAGAGTTACGACTCTTGGCAGAGGGGGAAGCGACCTTACCGCCGTGGCTATAGCAGGGGCTTTGAAGGCCGATCTATGCGAAATATATACCGATGTGGACGGAGTCTACACCACAGATCCGCGCATTGAGCCCAAAGCCAAAAAGATGGATAGAATCAGCTACGACGAAATGCTGGAGCTTGCCTCTTTGGGTGCGAAGGTGCTGCAGAACCGCTCTGTTGAGCTTGCCAAGAAGATGGGGGTCAACCTGGTAACCAGGAGCAGTTTCAACGACAACCCGGGAACTTTGATAACGAAGGAAGAGAATATTATGGAAAAACCACTCGTAAGCGGTATAGCGCTCGATAAAAATCAGTCCAGAGTTAGTCTTAAAGGGGTGGAGGATCGCCCAGGCATAGCTTCGGAGATCTTCAATGCATTAGCGGAAGATGCCGTAAACGTAGATATGATAGTTCAAACCATCGGTGCTGACGGCAAGACCGAGATAGACTTCACTGTGCCCCAAAGCGAGATCGAACGGGTAAAAGGTGTTATGGAGCGCTTCAAAGAGAGTATAGAGAGCATAGAGTATAAAGATGATGTTGCCAAGGTCTCTATTGTCGGTGTCGGAATGAAGAGTCACAGCGGTGTAGCCGCGAAAGCTTTCACCACAATGGCAAAGGAGAACATCAATATAGAGATGATAAGCACCAGCGAGATAAAGATTTCGATGGTCATAGATGAGAAGTATGCGGAGCTTGCCGTTCGCGCACTTCACGAAGCTTACGAGCTCGATAAGTAGGGAGCTATTTTGCCACGCCGAAGGGGAGAGTTTAGGTCGCGTTTAAAAGGGTTCTTTTGAAAGATCTGCTTACATGGACACTCGAGACTATCAGAAGCGATGACACTATGATGAGCTGGCTTGAAGAGAGGCGCTACGAGTGGGCTCCGATTGTCGGAAACGCCATTTCTAAGATTTT
>JAKIUX010000080.1 GCA_021647345.1 Hydrogenimonas sp. | reverse complement strand
GATGTAAACTTTGCCCGCGGTGATGCAGAGTTGACCGAATTTGCAAAACGTGAACTGTTAAAAATCATCGACAAGATAGCGACGCTGGACGAAACTACCAAAATCAAGATAGTAGGATATACCGACAATATCGGAGATGAGGCCTCAAACATCGAACTCTCTAGAGCTAGGGCTGACTCAGTAAAGAAGTTTTTCGTAAGATACGGTATATCGGAAGATCGAATAGCAACCGATGGAGAGGGGCCAAATAACCCGATAGCCTCGAATGATACCGAGCAGGGAAGAAGTCTAAACAGAAGAGTAGAGATATACGCATATGGACTTAAGGTGCAGCCAAATGAAGAGAGTTATATTGAAGACTATATCATAAAAGATCGTCTGAGCGATCTTCAAAAGACAGTAGCAATGCTCGACGCTCTCGAATCTATGGGACACTCCAAAAACGATAAAATCGGCCAAGAAGTGTGGAAGCCGGGCTTTTTCAAAATAGCTCAACGCGATAGAGAGGTAAGGAGAATCTACGAAGAGAGCCTCGAGTCTTTACTTCTGCCAAGGGTAGCCACACTGATTGAAAAGGATCTTCTAAAAGATCTGAACGATTTCGATGCGACCCAAAAGAACCTAAAGGCCTACCTTATGCTTGCCGACTCAGAGCGCAGAGATAGAGAGTTTTTGCAACTATACATGATGAATAGGTGGGGAGACGGCCTGGAAGAGCCAGAAACTGCGAGGCTAAACAGGCACTTCAGTGCTCTTGTGCAGCTCGATTTCAAACCGGTCAAACTTAACGAAAAGAGTATCTTCAGGGCAAGAAAAAAACTTCTCTCGCAAGGTGGGATGGCAGGTCTAATCTATAACGATTTAAAAGATGAAGCAAGAAAGAGCGGGATTAAAGATTTCCAGTTCATAGAGGTGCTCGACGCCTATCCTAATGCCTTGACCGGAACGGACTACAGGATACCTGGATTCTATACAAAAGATGGATACGAAAAGATCATCCTGCTAAAAGCGAAAAAAATAGTATCCGATTCTCTCAAGAAGAGTTGGATACTTGGAGACGAGATAAACGGAAAGGTAGACACAGAGATAAAGAGGCTTTATGAAAAAGTGCTTGGCCTCTACTTTATTGATTACAGGCGCTACTGGACCAAAGCACTTGCACAGCTTGGAATGCCATACTACCACAAAAACTCTGATTTGACTGAGCAGTTGGAGCTTCTAAGTTCCAGCATCTCCCCTGTAGTACTAGTACTTCGTGCTCTAAAAGAGAACACCTACCTTCTTACACCCAAGGAGAAGGCGGAAGAACTAATGAAAAAGAAGAGAGACTCCGGTGTCACGGCTGGAGAGTTTTTAGGCAATACAGGAAGCAAAATCGATCGTCTTCAAAGATTAGGAACTAATACCATGCCCAAATTTGTAGGCGACAAAATGGTTTACGACCTTAGAGCAATCTTTAAACCGTACCATGAGCTTATAGATGATAAAGGCGAGCCAGACGGAAAGATGAGGATCGTCTTAAGGCATGTGGAGAAGGTATACCAGCAGATGATCGATGTCGAAACATCTGTCAATCCTAGAAAGAGTGCATTCGAGATAGTCAGAAAGAAGAGCACCTCATCCCATACAAGATTTTCACTAAACAGTTCCCTGCTTCCACCAAAACTCCTTAAGTGGTACAACCAGTCTCTTAATAACAGCTGGGACTATCTAGTAAGATTGGTCAACGGCCATCTTGGAAGAACCTACAACGACGAGGTCTGGTCATTCTATGTTGAACGCATAGAGGGGAGATTTCCTATCGATCTAAACAGCGAAAGTGATATAGATCTTGAAGATTTCAAACTATTCTTCCAAAAAGGAGGACTACTGGACAAGTTTTACGAAAAGTATGTGCTCCCGTTTGTATATATCAATGAAAAGAGTGGCAATTATAGACTGAAAAAGGTAGACGGCGCTGTTGTTAGAATCGACAGAGGGATGATACAATCCTACCTTAGCGCTAAAAAGATACAGAAACTATTTTTTAGATCAGGAAGCGGAAATCTTTATTTCAAAATCAAAGCAAAACCGAAAAGCCTAAGCCCTAATCTAGCTTTCATGGATCTCATATATGACGGAAGGGAGCTTCTTTATGAACATGGCCCTGTTCAGAGTGTAGATTTTGTCTGGCCTGCAAAATATCCGGATACCCCGGCAAAATTCACACTCTATGACGCACATAGCAAAATAGCGGCCAAGGTCAGGGGTGAAGAGGCTTGGGGGCTTCTTAGACTTCTGGCAAAAATGGAGAAGAGGTTTGTATCTCCTACACAGATCTATATCGGCTACGACGACGGAAAGTATAGCGGATCATTTTCGGTCGATGGGCCGATCGTGACACTCTTTGCCGACAATAGTCCCCTGAAAAACTTCAGGCTGAGAAAAAAGTAGAGGCTTTGAAAATAAAAAAAGGTACGGCACATGCCGTACCTTGATCTTTGGTAACCAACTTAGGCGCCGATACCTTTTCTCCAGTCATCTTCACCGGAAGTAGATGCGATTTCGTGTCTCCATGAAATTTTCCTATAGGAGAAAGAGACATGCTCAAGTGGTGCAACATCAGCAAGCTTGGAATCGCTAAGAGTGTGTCCGGCATCGGACTGTATATCTACTATCACAGCATCTTCGAGGATAGTAGTGAAGTAGTGCTCTAGCTTTCCTTCATAATTGGTTCTATACTTTTTGATCTCTACCTTTTTTAACGTCTCACCTGTAACCAGAGCGTTCATAAGAAGTGGAGATGCCTTATCGAGAACCTTGGTTACAACATAGGGAGCATGGACTCTCTGCCCGGATGGCTGGCCAGAAAGAGGATCTCTTGGGATAGTAATGTTATGAGTAAACCCTTTGATCATAGACTCCTTCTCGTGACCCGCCTGGTAGGAGTTTCCTACAGACTCTTTAGAATAGGCACCCTCGGTGATTAGACCCTGCCTTGAACCGTACACGGACATAAAGATAGGATTGTTCATTCTCTTTCCTTTTGTAAAAAATTTATCCCCCGTAATCTACCGGAAGAACACGAAAGTCTACCATGAAAAACACAATGACACAAAAG
The DNA here is from genome assembly GCA_021647345.1 of Hydrogenimonas sp. GTDB lineage: Bacteria > Campylobacterota > Campylobacteria > Campylobacterales > Hydrogenimonadaceae > Hydrogenimonas. The sequence continues at coordinate 2,697 of JAKIUX010000080.1, read as the reverse complement.
TGTCAAGTAACAACTTCAACAACCAAATTGTGGAAAGTTTGGCAATATGGGGGCTTTACGGTAAAAATTAATATTTTTTTAACAACCAGTTTTTTCGATTATTTTGATACTTCATAAAACGCTAACAGTTTTTTTTTACAGAATACAATATATTTTTATGGTAGAATACACGCGCTACTTTAACATAAGAGAAAGGGAGCTTATGCCCAAGCGCGTAGCCTGGAGAGAGGGGCTTTTTATCCGTCCCCAACACTTTCAGCAAAACTGTCACTCCATAAGTTTAGAATTTATGCAAAGATGGAGATCTGCCGGCCAAAACAGATGGGGACTATTTGAAATCTCCATAGAGAGGTCGCTTCTATCTACAGGAAAGTTTGTACTCTCTAGCGTATCGGGCGCTCTTCCGGATGGCACAATATTTGACCTAAAAGACTTTCCCAAAAAACCAACGCTCGATATAGATACCGATGATGCCGGTAAAGGGATATATCTCGCACTGCCGCTTCTGTCTCCGGATGAAGAGAATATCTACTTCGAAGAGGGAACTCCTCTACCCACTAGGTACAAAGCGATCACCGAAAAAGAGATTCCCAACACGAATGCAGGAGAGAAGAGCTTTGCAGATATAACCTTCGCATACCCAAATTTCACACTGCTAAAAGAGGGTGACAAGCTTGACGGCTATAGCGTCATAGAGGTTGCCAAAATTGCTGAAGTCACCGCGGGCGGAGCTGTCGTTCTTGATAGAAATTTCAACCCTACATTCCTCCACCTAGATGGTGCCGAGGCGATTATATCAAAGCTCAACGAACTAGAAAACATACTTCGCTATAGGGCCGAAAAGATAGCTAGTAAGATTTCTACCGGCTCACTCCAGAGTGCGGAACTTGGCGACTATCTTCTACTGCAGCTAATAAATCGTACCTCAGCCAGACTTCACTACTACTCTACCCAAAGAGGTCTTCATCCGGCGGATCTTTTTTTGGAGTTGAGTTCACTTGCCGCGGAACTTGCGGTATTTTACCGGGACGACAGACGCCCCGGCAGAGACTTTACCTATATACACGAAAGGCAGTGGGACTCTTTTGACACTCTCTTTACCGAACTCATAGACTATCTAAACAGAGCTATAGAGAGCAAAAGCATCCAGATTCCTATGGAGAGGCACAAGTACGGAGTACATACTGCGATACTGAAGGACAAAAGCCTGCTAAATGATACCACTCTCATACTGACCGCCACATCGAACAGAGAAGAGAGCAGACTCAAAAAGCTCCTTATGGACAACCTAAAAATCGGTCCGGTAGAGGAGATTAGGAATCTTGTAAACCATCACCTGCCAGGTTTCAAGATCTCTCCGCTTCCAGCTGCTCCAAGGGAGATTCCATATAGGCTCAACCAGAGCTATTTCGCAATTAGGCTGACAAACGAGGAGAGAGAAAAGCTGATGCGCTCAGCCGGTATTGCACTCCATTATCCGGAGACGAAAAGTCTACAGCTTGAACTCTCGCTCTGGGCGATAAAAAATCGATAGGAGAGAGTATGACAGACGATAAAAACCATATTGTAGTCTATCCTGATGATACAGAGATGGATAATCTCTTTTTCGATCCTCCCCCGTCTTTCATATCAGAAAAGAGGGGCCAAATTGATGATTTCGATTATAGTGTCGGGAAGAGTCAACCTTTTTTACAGATTTTAAGACTTCTTTATAAAGAGGTCTATCTTATAGAAAGTGGCATCAAACAAAGAGATATCTTAGCTGTTAAAAGTGGACTGACCGCCATTATGGACAGATCCATGAAAAGACTCTCCGAGCTTGACTATGAAAATACTGATATCATGATCGTGCGCTATCTGCTCTCAACTTTTGTAGACGAAAAGCTCGGCTCTTTAGAGTGGCCTGGTGATGAGACCTGGGCAAACCACAGCCTTCTTGGGCATTACTATCAAGAGACCTATGGGGGAGAGAAGTTTTTTCAGATTCTGGCCCACTTTGTAAAAGACCCGCAAAAGTATTTCGAGCATATGAAACTCATATATGTAATCCTCTCTCTGGGCTACAAAGGAAGATACTCAATATCCAACCACACTGACATCAAGATAGAAAGCATCAGGCAACAGCTTTATGAACGGATAAAAAACCAGGAGAAAGAGAGGGAGAAGTTCTACAAGGAGCATCCCGTATCGCAAATAAAACACAAGCTGACCATGCTTGTACCCTACAAGTTCATGTTTATAGGAGCCTTTCTGATTCTAATCGCCGTTTATGGGGTTTTTACTACAATTGTGATCGATAACGAACAGGGCCTGATAGACACTCTAACAAGCCGGAGTACTGCTGTAGAGCGACCAGATATAGCCCAAGAGTGAGAGAAGAGAGATGCCAAGAAGCAAAAGAGTATCTATCTGCGGGTATTACCATGTCTCAAACCGTGGTGCCGGCCTCTGCGAAGTCTTTTTGCGAGATGAAGACAGACTCTTTTTTATTATGCAGATGTGCGGCTTTTCTAAGCAGTATCAATTTACTATTCACGGCTACGCTCTTTTATCAAATGGATACAATATACTAATAGAGACAACAAAAGAGAATCTGCCGCATATCATGAAGTCGATAAACGGCCAATATACCAGCTACTTTAACAGAAAATATGGAAGAAGGGGATATTTGTGGGAAGGGCGGTACCAGTCGTGGTA
>JAKIUX010000079.1 GCA_021647345.1 Hydrogenimonas sp. | reverse complement strand
GCTGGCTAACCGAAAAGCGTCAGATAGATACTCTCTGCTTTCAGGAGATCAAGTGCGAAGAGGAGAGTTTCCCTTTCGAAGTTTTCAGATCGATGGGGTATGAGTGTGTAGTTAACGGCCAGAAGAGGCTAAACGGTGTTGCGATATGCTCGAAATTTCCTATAAAAAACGTAAAGAGGAGTTTCGAAAGCGAAGTTCTCGACTCACAGAAGAGGCTGATAGAGGCTGAGATAGGAGAAACAGTGATTCTAAACTGCTATATCCCCCGCGGCGGTTTGGAGGGGGATGAGAAGCACCTTTACAAGATGGAGTTTTTCGATACACTTAAAGAGTATGCGAAAGATCTATTGAAGATGCGCAAGAAGGTTATAATCCTAGGTGATTTCAATGTGGCGCTAACGAATCTGGACGTTTACGACCCGGATATTTTCAAAGGAGCGGTAGGCTTTCTCGATAGCGAGAAAGAGAAGATGAAAGCTCTTCTATCTTTGGGGCTGAATGACTGCTACAGAAGATTCCACCCAATTGAACGCTCTTTTACATGGTGGGACTACCGTACTGCCGGAATATGGAGAGACGAAGGTATGAGGCTCGACTATATCTTGGCAAGCGAAACAAAATGCAAAGAGTGCATATCTGTTGAAGTCGATCTCTGGACACGCCGTCGCAGGAGCCCTACTCCGAGCGACCACGCCCCGGTTGTAGCCCAATTCGAGTAAACAGAAGTTCCAAACTGCCGATAATAGATTGATTATGGATACAAATAAGAAACTTTTCATACTTTTCGTCACCACTCTCACTCTTTTTGCTGCAGCCATAATGATAAACGCTGCCGTCAATTTTAGAAACTACTCCTACGAAAGCGCTATAGATAAAGCCCATATGGCAGCGGAGATAGTCAGAGACGGTCTTACCGCGCATATGATAAACGGTATGATGGACAAAAGAGAGCATTTTCTCGATATGATGGCTACAGGAAACGGTGTCAAAAAGCTCTGGATAGTCCGCTCCGAAAATGTGATAAAGCAGTATGGAGAGGGGCTTAAAAGCGAAAGACCAAGAGATGAAATCGACAAAGAGGTTTTGCGAAGCGGAAAGGAGATCGAGAGATTTTATGAAGATCTCGACACTGCGCTTTTAAGAGTCACCATCCCATACACCGCCTCCTCTTTCGGCAAGATTAACTGTCTTCAGTGCCATAACGCAAAAGAGGGGGAAGTGCTCGGCGCCGTCAGTCTGGAGTTTGATATCAGCGATTTAAGAGAGAAGGGGCTATGGACACTTGCCAAAATTGCTATTATTACACTCATATTCATTATCCTCTCTCTTATCGCCGTCAAATATCTGGTAACTCCTTATATTCGCTTTTTCAAAAGGCTGGAGCAGTCTCTAAAAAGGGCGAAACATGGTGACTTCAGTCTCAAAGTGCAGACCGATATCAATGCAAAAGATATAAAAGCTGTCGCTAAGCGCTATAACGAAGTTATAGATAAGTTTAACAAAACTTTGGGAAGAATAGAGAAAAAGCTTGCCATCTTTCTTAAAGGCTCTACAGGTTACTGTGAAGATCCTTTAGAGAAGGCGACTCATACGATAGATATGCTTTCAGATATTCATCGCTTTAAGAACACTATTGAGCTAGATACCGACGTCAACCAGATATATGCAAGACTTGCCTCCGTAATAGAGAGAGTTATATCACCGCAATATCTTGTAATCTTCGATATCGATAGTGAAAAAAATAGCAGGAAGGTCGCTTTCAATAGCGGAAATATGGTACCGTGCAAAGATAATAGTCTCGAAAAAGCGGATCTTTGCAGGGCATATAGAACCAAAAGCACTGTCTTTTCAGATCTCTACCCGCAACTCTGTCCGGCATACAGCGGCAAATATAGATACTACTACTGCATACCGTTTGAGATCACACCTACAAGCAGTATCGTGATAATGATGCTCTCAGACGACAAAGATAGCATATCTATGTATAAAAAAGAGGAGACAGTGCTTATGTACTACCTCGAAAACAGCAAACCTGTCATCGAGAGCAAGATATTGATGCAGAAGCTGAAAGAGAGGTCTGTCAGAGACGGTCTTACAGGACTCTACAACAGAAAATTCCTCGAAGAGATGATAGAGAATATAAATAGCCAAGCAAATCGTCACAAAACAAGATATGTGGTTATGATGCTTGATATTGATAGATTTAAGATGATCAATGACACTTATGGACACGATATAGGCGACAACTTCATAAAACTTCTGGTCGAAACCATAAATCATGAAATAAGAAGCTCTGATATAGCGGCAAGATATGGAGGAGAGGAGTTTATCGTTCTTCTACATGAAGCAACCGCAGAGGGGGCTGTAAAAGTTGCTGAAAAGATCAGATATATCTTTTCTAAAATCACAGTGGAAGCCGGAGAGAAGAGGATAAGCTCAACTGTTTCGATCGGTATCAGTCTCTACCCAAAAAACAGCAATAATCTGCGGGAGGCTGTAAAATTTGCCGACATAGCACTCTATAAAGCCAAAAGAGGGGGACGAAACCGAGTGATTCTTTTCGCAGAAGAGAATCTAGACAGCGACTCTAACTCCTACCTCTTTGAAGATAGCGCTCCAGAATAATCTGCGCAGCTATCGAATCGAGCCTGCCGTCTCTTCTTTGCCGAGTCACCCCTCTCATCATTTCGGCAGCCTCTTTGCTGCTGCCATACTCATCTATATAGAGTATCTCACCATTAAACTCAAGAAGAGAGGTAAAATGGCGTATACGGCGGCCCATCTCTTCGGCACCGGCTCCGCTTTCAGGAAGACCGACTACAAGCCGGTCTATCTTCCACTCTTTCAAAAATCTGTCGACATCAGCCGCCGCCTGATCCCTGTTTCTGCGCATTATCGGCTGCTGCGGAAGCGCTGTGGAGCCGTCAAGAGATATGGCAGTTCCTATCCTTTTTAGACCCACATCTATCGCCGCCACTCTTTTACGCTTCATCTACTGCTCCTTGAAGTAGTAGGCTACCGCAAAAAATAGTAAAATCGAGCCCAGAGGCGACAAAATCGCGTATCGATTCAGCTTTCTTTTTAGCAGATATAGAAAAACTCCGTACCAGCAATATAGAGTCAAAGCTATATGTAGCACCAAGATCGGCTTATATACAAGCATCGTTCTTGTAAAGTATGTATAGAAAAAAGCAGCCCCTATAAGCGCGCTTCCTATCAATAAAGTTGAAACTCTTCTATCTGCTCTATAAGCCCTTGCCAACAAAACGGCAAGAAGAAGCAGAAAGAGAGCCGCAGCCAGGTAGATAACCACTCTCTACCTTCCGTAGTAGGAGATCAAAGAGGCTTTTGCCAAAGCGTGTTTTTCTAGCATAAAGCCAACAAGCGCCGCAGATGAGTCGGGTGAGAGAGGCAGCTTAGGCACATCGAGAGCGTAAACCGTTACTATATATCTGTGTGCTCTATCTCCGACAGGAGGGCATGCTCCTCCGAAACCCGGCTTTCCAAAGTCTGTTACACTCTGTATGGCACCTTTTGGCAGCAGCCCTTTTGCCGGATCTCCTGCACCTTTTTCAAGTTTGTGTACCGAAGCGGGTATGTTGAAAACTACCCAGTGCCACCATCCGCTGCCTGTAGGCGCGTCAGGATCGTACATAGTTATAGCGAAGCTTTTAGTGCCCTTAGGCTCACCGCTCCAGATTAGCTTCGGCGAAATATTTTTGCCTTTGCAGCCAAATCCGTTATAGACCTGCTCGATAGTCAGCTGTCCTGAAAGATCCGGACTCTTTAGTGTAAAGTTTTCGCCGTATAGAGTCGATATAGGTACCAACAACACAAAAATTGAAACAATATATTTTTTCATAACTGACCCCCTTTTTGATATCATTATGATACACAACTATATGAAAAAATATCAAGGATATAAGATGTCAGATAAAATTCTCGGATATAAAGAGTTGTTAAAAGCTCTTGTGGAATATCATATTCACTTTATAAAAAGATTATCGAGAGATGGTTACGATCAGATATTCTCTCTTTTATTGATCCCTCTACCCGGAGAGGATGAACAAAGGCTTAGAGAGCTGGTCTACCCTCTTCTTAGAGAGAGCGACAGACTATTTTACATAGAAGGAAACCTAATAGCTCTTCTTCCCGGAACAGACTGGAACGGCGCGCAGAAGGTGCATGAAACGATTCTCGAAGCGCTTGGAAAGAGCGGCATCGAAGATTGTGTAGTTGAGTATCCTACAGACGCGGATGACGCATTTAGGCTAATAAGCGCTCTCTACGCAAAGCTTGATAGCCGTTAGCTTTTAGCAATGATTTCTAATTTCTAACTGCTAATTGAAGCCTCAGCCTCTAACGACAATCCTGCCGTTTACGACACATATTTTCCCCTCCAGTTCAGCTTCAAAAAGCCTCTCTCCAAACTTTTCGAGGGCCTCTTCATATGTCGGGTTTTTCAAACAAAACTCTATAAACGGATCGCTCTCTTGCAAAAGCGGCTCATCTGTAAAAATCTCCGCGAAAGCCTCCAAATCGTAGATAGCTTCGGCTTCACCACTTAGAAGCAGAATATTAGTCCCTTCGCTCTCTTTTAGTCTATGAGGCAATACATATATCTTTTTTCCCATCTCTTTCGCAAACTCCACGCTTCTTATGGAGCCGCTTTTAGGTGCCGCCTCTGTCACCACCAGAACCTCTCCCAAAGCGACTACAAGCTCGTTTCTCGCTACGAAACTCCAAGGCGTAGCCTTAAAACCCGGTTCGAACTGACTAAGAAGAAGGCCTCTGCTGCCTATCTCTTCAATCAACTCCCCATTTATCGCCGGATATTTCAGATCGATTCCGCAGGGCAAGACACAAACGCTATTTTGAGGCCCCGCTCCTCTATGAGCTGCGGCATCTACCCCCATCGCACCGCCGCTAACTACGACCGCTCCCGCTTTTGCAAGAGCGCCTGCAAGCTTATATGTGCTCTGCAGCGCATATTGGGAGGCTCTTCGGCTTCCTACTATGGAGACCTTCGGCCTCTCAAGCAGATCGAGTCTACCCCTATAGTAGAGGTTCTTGGGGTACTTTTTCATACCCTCAAGTTCGCTTAATCTCCTATCTACCCTCATCAAACTCTATCCTAAAGCACCGCTCTCCATAAGAGGTAGGCGGTTATCGAAACTACCGCCACCCCTATAAGGTCGATGAAGAAGCCGAAACTTGCCATAGTTTTTACCTTTATGATCCGAGAACTCATAATAATGGCATTAGGCGGTGTGGCAATAGGCAGCATGAAAGCGTAACTCGCCGCAACGGTTGAGACCATCAATATAAGCATTGTGGTAGGATTCTCAAGGCCGTAGAGCTGGGCCATGACTGGAAGCGCTATAGATGTCAAAGCCGTATTGCTCGTAATCTCTGTAGAGAAACTTATAACAAGGGCAACGACTGCGAGTGTGAGCCACAAGGGGAGCTGATGTACAAAAGAGAGTTTTTGAGCTATAGCCTCCGCAAGATGGGTTGAGCCAAAAGCTGCCGCTATACTAAATCCGGCACCAAAGAGAAATATGATCTCATAAGGAATGGCGCGGCTATCTTCCCACTCCAAAAGATTGATACCGGGCATAAAAAGAAGAAGACCTGCAGCGAGCAAAAGCCCCTTTTCATTAAGACCGAGCCCTGGGTACCAAGGCTTTATCGGAGTATTTAAAATAAGCAGAAGCGACAATCCACCCAATATGAACAGAAGCTTCTTCTGCTCACGAGTAAAGGGTTCTGAGTCGCCGGGAGGCTCTCCAATCTTTTCATTCTCCACTCCCAGGCTCAAGATCCAAGGCACCACCAGAAGCATAGCAGCC
>JAKIUX010000078.1 GCA_021647345.1 Hydrogenimonas sp. | reverse complement strand
CCACTCTTTTATAAGAGGATTGGAGTCTGAAAAGTTTTTCGATAGATCTTTATATCTCTCTACACGATTTGCAAGAAGTTTAGCAAAACTCTGCATAAGCTCACTCTTTTTGCCGTTTTCATGGGCATACCTCATAACATGCTTTAGCAGAGCGTTTCTATCTTTCATAGGAAGCTCCAGGCCTATATCTTTGGCCACTTCTACAATATCGGCGTTGGTAATGTAGACCCCCGAATAAAAGAGCGCGCTCAAGTGGCGCTCTACACCCTCGTATGCTGGAGGCAGAATATTTTCATTACGCTTCATTTTCGCCCCTTTTTTCAAGATTGGCTTTTGCGGCTTTCGCCACATTCTCATCTAAATCTTTAAGCATTCTCTTTAAAAGTTCAGTGGGAGAGGAAGGGTTTTCGGCTACTCTCATTCTTACCATCTTGTCAGAATCGTCGGCGAGTGCGGTAAGGTATTTGGTAGGAGTAGATGGGTTGCCGGAGAGACCGTCACGTACGATCTTTTCATCGCCAAATAGTTTTTGCAATATATTAGACGGCGTCGATGGGTTCGTGGCTACAAGCGCTCTTACGAGATTCACCTGGTCGTTGGCCAATTTTTCGAGCACCTCTACCGGTGTGTGAGGATTTTTCGCAACTGCCCATCTGCTTCCCATATCTTCCGTTTCGCTAAGTTCTATAAGCAGCTCTTCCATTATGGGGCTCTTGCCCTTCTTTCTGTCGTAAACGGATGTTCGCAGAGATAGGTTCATAGCTACCTGACCCACTATCTCAAGGTCGTTTTTGAAGAGCAAAAAAAGCTCCTTTACTCTCTCTAATGGTATATTTTTATCTTTAAGCTCTTCAAGAGCCTCTTTTCTATCCATCATAATATTGCCTCTTTACAAGATATTGTGTAGTTTCGGACTATGGTAGCAAAAAGGGTATTGTGAGTCAACAAAAGAGTGAGGTGACGCTTTTTTTGGATAAAAAAAACTTTTTTTATAGATCTCGATCAGTTTTACTGGTTAGACTCTTCACGATAACTGGAGATTTGTCGATATAGATTTGGTTATATCATCTCTTTACAAAATAAAAGGGGCGATTTTAGACTTTTCAAGTTGAGTTAAGAAATTAGTTTCTATAATGAATTGTGGTCGGAGAATCCCGAAAAAACGGTGCATAAAGCACTTTGAACGAATACATAAGGAGTTGTGATGAGGCAGTGGTTTAAGGCTTTTTGCTTTGCAGGTCTTTTGTCGGCATCGTCGCTGCTGGCGGCAGACAAAATTACGATACAGCCCGAAGAGGCTATAAAGCTAATAGGCAAACCAGGTTATGTTTTTGTAAGCGGAGATAGCGAGACGGCATTTGAAGGCGGACATATAAAAGGGTCCAGAAATATGTATGCTCACCATCTGCATCATGCAGATTTGATGGGCAATCTTGAGTGTGAGCCTCTCTATCAGTGTCCGGAGCATGCCGAGCACTATATAAGCAGCAAAGGTATAAAAAAGAGCGATACGATTATCGCTTACGACAACTGGAGAGGGCCCAACGCGACAGGAGTCTACAGCTTCTTCAAATCCTACGGACATAAAAAGGTATATATACTCGACGGAGGGCAGGACGGCATAAAGGCGCTTGATCCGAACCAGAAGATCTACGACAAACTAAAAAAAGAGAAGAGAAAGCTCAAAAAAGCCTATAGAAAGGCTAAAAAAGCAGATGATAAGGCGAAGATGGCCGAACTAAATGCAAAGATAAAAGAGATCAAAGGCCAAATGAAGCAGGTGGAAAAGAAGCTTCTTGTGCAAAGAGGAAAGGAAAAGCAGTTTAAGCATACACACTACAAAATAAGCAAAAACGATATAGATACATCGGCCATAGTGGGTACCAAAGAGGTCTATGAAGCTATGCAGGATATTCTAAAAAACGGTAAAAATAGTAAATATGTCATTGTCGATTCTAGAAGCATGATAGAGATAATCGGTGAAAGAAAGATGGACAATGTCGCAAGAGGCGGCCATATTCCGGGCTCTACATTTATAGAGTGGAAGAAGATCACAGACTTCGAGAGAAAGAAGAGTTTCCGTCCTCTGAAGGAGCTTGAAGAGACTTTCAAGAAGTATGGGATCACAAAAGATAAGACGATTTACGCATACTGTCAGGTGGGAGCGGGCCGCGGATCGGACGTCGTGACCGCACTGCAGCTGCTCGGATATGAGAATGTTAAGGTCTATACCGGGGCATGGGATACCTGGGGCAACAATATGAATCTTCCGATTCGACGCTAAGGAGAGTAAGAGATGGTTAACAGCAAACGAAGAGATTTTCTTAAGTTTTCAGGTGTGACCGCCGCGCTGGTGGCTTCACAAGGAAGCCTGTTCGCCAAAACGGGTGTAATGAAGGTAGAAAACGGGAAAGAGAACTACCCTAACACAACATATACGGAAGAGATGTATAGGAATGAGTTCGATTTCACGCGAGGTAAAAAGGAAGAGACAGGGTTTGCTTACCACTGCGTCAACTGTCAGGGTAACTGCGCATGGGAGGTTTGGTCTCACAACGGCGTTGTGACACGCGAAAACCAGTCGGCCAGATACCCCTCTATAAATGCAAAGATACCGGACTTTAACCCAAGAGGTTGCAACAAGGGTGTTCAACACTCTCAAATAATGTATGAAAAAGATAGAATCCTCTACCCGATGAAGCGCGTAGGAGAGCGAGGCGAGGGTAAATGGAAGAGAATAAGCTGGGATGAAGCAGCTACCGAAGTGGCGGAGAGAATTTTCGATGTGATGACCGACCCCGAACGCGGTCCGGACAAACTGATGGTTCATGCCGGAACAGGCCTTCTTACAGAAGGGCGCAGAGGGGCTCCTTTGAGATTCTCCACACAACTTGGAGCGGTTCGAATCTATCCGGCTTCATATCTCGGAGATATGTTCTCAGGTGCGGCCATAGCCTACGGCGAGGGCAACGTGGGGGGAACTTACGACTTTATGTACAATGTCGATACATCCATATTCTGGGGAGGAAACCCTTCTGTTTCGAGAATTCCCGATGCCCACTTTGTCTGGGAGGGCAAATATAACGGCGCAAAAGTCATTATAATCACTCCGGAATTCAACGCTTCGGCCAAATCTGCCGACTTGTGGATACCGGTAAAGGCGGGAAGCGATAATATTTTGGCCATGAGTGTAATAAATGTGATATTGAACGAAAAGCTCTATAAGCCCGGTTTCATGAAACTCTTTACCGATCTTCCTTTCCTTGTGCGTCTTGACAACCAGAAGCTTCTGCGCAGAAGCGATATGGAGCATGCGAAAAACAGCGAAGAGGAGGAGAAGTTCGAAGAGGAGTTCTATGCTATGAACTCCAAAACCGGCAAGCCAACTCTCATGCCCGGAACCGAAGGAAGCGAGCATCACACTTTAAGGCTTGAAGAGTTCGGCATAGACCCGGAGCTTGAAGGAAGCTGGAGGGTGAAGACACTTGATGGCGAAGTGGAGGTTACGACAGTCTTCGAGATGCTCAAAAAGTCGGCGGCCAGATTCTCTCCTGAAGAGACTCAAAAGATTACAGGTGTTCACCCCGATGTTGTAAGAGAGCTTGCTCACGATATAGCCAAACCAAAAGTGGTCACTATAACTACTGGATTCTCTCTGAACAAATACTTCAACGGCGTCATGACTATATGGAACATAGCCTCTATATGCGGATTGACCGGCAGAATGGGGCCATACGGCGGACTAAACACAGAAAATGAGTTCAGCCTTAGCGGTCTTGGGGCTCTTAGCGGCTTCGGCGGAAAGTATGCTCCGAGGTTTGGTTCAGGTTTTGTCGGTGAGTTTGTCTTTGGCGACGGAATGAAGACATTCGATAAATACTTTAGCGACGAGGATGTCAAGCGGGCCCAAAACGGCATGAGCAAAAAGGATTATATGGAGATTGTCCAGAAGCTTCTTGAAGAGGGCAAAAACGGTAAAGCCAACAACGAGTCGCATCACGGAAATGTCGTCAAGCCCTGGTGGCAGCCCGATACCGCCATCATAGTCGCAGACTCGAAGTTCAGAAGAAACAAAGGCAGCGACTATAGAGAGGCTTTCTTGAGAAAGACCAAATTCTTCTGCTATGTCGATTTCCGTATGAGCGAAGCGGCTGTATATGCCGACATACTTTTGCCGGCAAAATCTCACTACGAAGTTTACGACATAAGAACTAGCCCCGGATACCACCGCTTTACAAACCTGGCCAAACCTATAGCCAATATGAAGCCTGTAGGAGAGGCAATGGATGAGTGGAGTATGTTCGCTCTGATTGCTAAGAAGCTTGAAGAGGTTGCGAATAGACCTGAAAATATCTCGAAAGCTAAAGTGAAAGATTTGAAGAAGTATGCAAGAGAGGGGTATCACGATCTCGCCAACTTCTACAAAGAGTATACCAACACCGATGAAGAATCAGAAGCTGCAGCCGAGCCCTATCTCGGCACAGACAAGCTTGCAGTTGAAGCGGCTCTTGAGAAGTGCGAGCAGTATGAGCCGTGGACGATGGAGAAGATGTATAAAGCGGGCGGATTTTTGCAGCTTAACGAGAAGGCGGGCAAGACATCTCCGCTATATTCAGACAGACCATTCTTTACCTTTGAAGATCACCTTTACAAATTCGAGAGGATGGAGACCATAAGCGGACGCCAGACATTCTATGTAGATCATCCGATGTTCATAAAACTGGGTGCTGCCACAAATACCGGAATGGAAGGCATAAGACCGCAAGGAAACCGATACCCGTTTGTACTTATGACGCCGCACGCGCGCTGGTCCATACATAGCAACTACAAGCAGAGCCGCATACTTCAGCGCTTGCAAAGAGGTGTTCCGTATGTGCAGGTAAATAGACTCGTGGCTGAGAAGAAGGGTATAAAAGATGGAGATACAATACGCATCTTCAACTCATTGGGAGAGTTCTACGCTATGGCTAAAGTCTCCAGTTCGTGTCCGCCTGACGGCCTTGTGATGGAGCATGGCTGGGAGCCATATATGTATAAGTTCAAAAAGGGGCACAACGAAGTGGTTCCTACGGCGCTCAACCTGCTTGAGATGGCCGACGGTTGGGGACACCTGAAGTTCGGAGGTCTTTGGGATGGAAACCAGTACGCCTACGACGGAGCCATAGATTTCGAAAAGGCCGACGTATGAGAAAAGAGATGAGTGTGAAAAATTTTATATCCGCCAAAGTGCGACTTGAAGCGACGGAAGGAGTGTGATCTATGTCTAAGAGACAATTAGCCATGGTTATGGATTTGAATAAATGTATAGGATGCCAAACCTGTACGGTCGCATGTAAAACCCAGTGGACCAACAGGAACGGCCGAGAATATATGTATTGGAACAATGTCGAAACCTATCCGGGTGATGGATATCCGAAAAAATGGATGGAGCTAGGCGGCGGCTTTGACGCTGCCGGTGATTTGCAACCCGGTATCATTCCAAATATTGAAGCCGATTATGGTGTGCCTTGGGACTATAATTACGACTCACTAGCAGAGCAAAATTTACTCGATGGTAAGCCAGAAGCTGGATGGCGTCCAGAGACCAGCCCTACTTGGGGTCCAAACTGGGATGAAGACGAAGGTGCGGGAGATTTCCCAAATGACAACTACTTTTTCTATCTGCCTCGTATCTGTAACCACTGCTCAAACCCGGGGTGTCTCAGTGCATGTCCAAGGGATGCGATCTTTAAGCGAGAAGAAGACGGGGTTGTTTTGGTTGACCTTGATCGATGTCAGGGATACCGCTACTGTATCGCGGGATGTCCATATAAAAAGATCTACTTCAACCCAAAAATCTCTAAGAGTGAAAAGTGTATTCTTTGCTTCCCGCGTATCGAGCAAGGGCTACCGCCAGCTTGTGCGC
>JAKIUX010000077.1 GCA_021647345.1 Hydrogenimonas sp. | reverse complement strand
TAGATTTTCACGACGTGTGGGTAGTGGCTATGCATGAACTTCAGCAGAGACTCAAAGAGGGGTCCTCAGCCGCACAGAGTGTCGATTTGGAGAATCTTGTAAAGAGCATCAAAAGAAAGCACCCAAATCTCTTCTACTCTCTAAAAGATCTGCAGCTGGAAGAGGGGTAGCAATTAGCAATTAGCAGTTAGCAATGAGAAATTAGAAATTGAACCTTTTATTTATTTAATATTTAGCATCTATCATTAAACATCTTTAAATCACCCACTACGCATAACTAATAACGAAAAAACGAAAAGCTTCATCAAAAAAATAGAACAACTACATCAAAAAAATAGAACAATTTAAGCTCCTCTTCATCTTTTTTGAATTATAAATAGTAATAAAAAAATCAAAGGGGGCTATTATGAATTTCAATAAACGTTTTTTCTTGTATGTTTCATCTTTTCTTATAATGTTTCATGCATATTCCGTTGCTGCGTCTACAGCTAACGGTGCAGCCTCGCTGCTTGAGTATCCAAAAGATCCGCCATTTAAACTGACAAAACTTAAACCTTCCGATAATTCAAAAGGGTACTACGATCCTCTAAATCTCTACAACATATTCGTCAACTACGAGCTTGGGATGCACTGTGTGGGTTTTGATATGAGTTACTGCTGTGTCATTCCCCCTTACAACTCTATACAGGCGCAAGCGGTTAGATCGGGCAGAGGTGGTGATACACCGCGACTATTAAGCCCTTTCGACGGCGTGAAGCTCTACTACTACACCAAAGATAACTCCTACAGCGAGGGTAACAAGATGCGCTACTGGTCCGTTGCCAAAGATGTCGACGGAGACGGCCACTTGGACTCTCCCGGTGACAATATGGCAAACTATGTCTGGACTCACCTCTTTATATATAAAGACCTTGAAGGTACACTTTTGCCAAAACCGAAGGAGAGCGACAGGCTGAGAGTAGGCAAACAGATAAGGGTGCGATACGACTCCGGGCCGAGCGGTAAACCGATGGCAGGCGGATATATGGATTATGCCGACAGGGACGGCTCTAACGTCGTCTTCACCGATACCCTCGTTCCCGCGGTGAAAGATGTACCGCTGACTCTTACGGCTTCTTATATCTGGGATGCGTTGGGGTTGCCTCTAACCGCTTTCAATGACAGCAGAAGAAGAGGTACCATACGCTCCGTTACCGAGAGCGATTTTCAGCCCTACCAATATTCAGCCGTACAGCTTCGCACAAGTGACGGAAAGCCGATTCTCGATGCGAACAAGAGGGTGATCGAATATTTCGGAACCAACCCTGTAGATATCCCAAACTGCTACGCTTGCCACTCTCGTGAAGGCAAAGCGGCTCAAATGGCAAGAGAAGAGGGGCTCACATACTCCGACAAAGAGTACGCATACTGGAAGAGCTACCCGGATACAAGCGAGTATATGGCGAGGCTTGCAGAAGCATCCATCAATATTCTCTCTCTTCACGACGCCCACCACGGCACCAAATTTCTTGCAGACTACAAAGAGGATGCGCCGGGCAATAGACTCGGCAGAAGCGGCCCTGTCAATTGTGCCGACTGCCATGGAGACAATATCTCCGGCAATCTTCAATCTCCAAGACCTACCGCTACCGGATACAAAGCCGTCAAAGCGAAACCTTTGACCGAGGCGATACACGGCTTCCACCTGGCAATGGTACCGATGCCGGATGCCGCAGGCAGAAGCCAGTCGTGCCAGGCTTGCCACCCTACACACTTTCAAGACCCTTCAATGAACGACGACACTAACCCATTCAGAGTTTTCGACCGCTACGGGAAGGCGCGCTTCAGTAACAAGGATGTAAGAGAGAGCGGGGGCGGGTGCTACGTTCGAAGAGATGCCCACTCCAATCCTGACGTCGAACCGCCCTTCTTCCTGAATGAGTACGGCAAATATCTGCTGCGGGAAGTGAGCATGAAAGATGAGAAGGGGAGATCCATAAAAAGAATTAGAGGGCTCTACTGCACTAACTGTCACAACAAAATAGCCCAAACATTCTATGTTACAGATAATCTTAAAGAGGCGCAGACTCTTAGCGGTAAAACACTTCGAAACAGATCTTTAGATGAGATTGTAGCGGTTATGACGGGTGGGGATATTAAGAGATTTAATGAGCTTGCAGATCCTAAGAGCACGGGAGCTAATGAGGTTTTAAAATTCTACACCGAGCATAAGTCTGCCACTTTGGTTAAAAGCGTTGCCGCAAAAGGACTAGATCTTAAGCCATGGAACAGTAAAGAGGGAAAGGCGATACCGTATAGCGCCGTATCAGGCGGAAGCGACTGGTGGCTCAGCGCATCAGAGCCTCACTGCGCCGACTGCCATCTGGCTCCATTCGTAGAGAGTATGGGGGGCGACTACTTCCCCATCGATCAGCCAAACAAACTCTCTTTGTATCGATACTCCAAGGCTCACGGTGACATAGCCTGCCAAAGCTGCCATGAGTCGATTCACGGGCTCTACCCTTCACGATATGACGGGCCAAAACATACGGTTGATCTGACAACAAGAGAACAGGCGCTTCAGTACAGCCCTGACGGTGAATACGCCGGCCCTGTAACCTGTGCGGCATGCCATACCGTCAACTCAAAAGGAGTGCCGAAAGAGTTGGCCGGGACCAAATATGAGAAGGATTACTG
This sequence comes from Hydrogenimonas sp., assembly GCA_021647345.1. GTDB lineage: Bacteria > Campylobacterota > Campylobacteria > Campylobacterales > Hydrogenimonadaceae > Hydrogenimonas. The sequence goes on along the minus strand of JAKIUX010000077.1, from coordinate 3,258 downwards.
GGCATCGGTGACGCTGGCACACTTCATGCGATCGGGAGATCAGAAACTCTCGATAAAAGAGCTGGTAGAAAAGTACCCTTACGAGAGGTCGAAAGAGGTGGTTCAAAAGGGATGGGAGTGAGAAATGAGAAATTAGCAATTGTATACTCTGAAAAAACTCTTCTGCTCAAACGGCTTCGCTATGGTATCTAGGAATTTCGATGAAATTCCGACCATTACGCTGCAGATGTTGTTCGCAGAAGAGTTTTTCAGAGGGCTCAATTAGCAGTGAGTAGCGGTTGAAACTTCTGCTCCGAACTCTTAATTCATAACTTATAATCAATCTATTCCGTCCGGTTTAGCGCTTATTTATGGAAGTTATGGAAAAATGGGCTCAATTTAAAGGCCGCGGCCGGTTCGCGGCTTCTGCAAGGAGCACTTCCGATATGATCGATTTCAAGCAATTCATTAAATACTCCAAGCCCGGTCCTCGCTATACCAGCTATCCTACTGCGGTGGAGTTTGGCGAAGATTTCACATATGAGAGATATCTTGAGAAGCTAAAGAGCAGAGATGCCAAAAAGCCGCTTTCGATCTACATTCACCTCCCTTTTTGCCGAAGCGCTTGCTACTTCTGCGGATGTAACGTGGTTTTTACCTCGAAAGAGGAGAAGAAAACAAGATACATAGAGTATCTAAAGAGAGAGTTTGAGCTTCTTGCTTCAAGTATGGATACGTCAAGCGATGTTGTGCAGTTTCACTTTGGAGGGGGGACGCCCACCTTTTTCAGTGCCGAGCAGCTTGACGATATTATGACGACTCTAAAAGGGCACTTTCCAAACTTTACAGAAGATGCAGAGGTAAGCTGCGAGATAGACCCGCGCTTTTTCAACGAAGAGCAGATGAAGGTTCTAAAAAAGCACGGTTTCAGTCGCATCAGTTTCGGGGTGCAGGATTTTGAGCCCATAGTTCAGCAGGCGGTTCACCGTATACAGCCCTACGACATAACTAAAGAGGCGGTCGATCTTGCGAGACGCTACGGCATAGAGAGTATAAATATAGACCTTATCTACGGTCTTCCCTATCAGACGCTCGAGAGTTTTAAAAAGACGCTTGAGCTTGCACGTACTCTCGATCCTGATAGGCTTGCAGTATTCAACTACGCTCACGTTCCCTGGCTCAAAAAGACGATGAGAAAGCTAGACGAAACCACTATACCGAGCCCAGATGTGAAGCTCGCTATTTTGCAATACACAATAGACTACTTCACAAACAACGGCTACAAGATGATAGGTATGGACCACTTCGCCAAGCCAGATGACGAACTATTCAAGGCTATCGAAAAAGGGGAACTGCATAGAAACTTTCAAGGGTATACGACACGAGGCGGAGTCGATCTGCTCGGTATCGGGTTGACAAGCATTGGGGAGGGGTACGACTACTACGCTCAAAACTTCAAAGATCTGCCTGAGTACGAAGCTGCCATAGATGCTGGTAAGCTGCCCTTTTGGCGCGGAGTCGAATTAAATGAGGATGATCTTGTAAGAAAAGCGGTTATAATGGATCTTATGAGCAACTTTAAGCTCGATATAAAGAGGATCGAGAGTCAGTTCGGCATAGATTTCAAGAGCTACTTTGCCGACTCTTTGAAAGAGCTTGAGCCTATGGTGGAAGAGGGGCTGGTGCAGATAAGTGACGACGCCATAACAGTATCTCAAACCGGAACCCTTGTAATACGAAACATAGCTATGCCTTTTGATGCCTATATGAAAAAACATGCCGAGAGCAAAAAGACCTTCAGTAAAACGGTTTGACGGATAGAGTTTATGGACAAAAACAGAGATAACACACTTAAAATGTTCAACTACACTTCTGTCAGTGACGACTGCATAAAGTGCGGAAAGTGCATTCCTGTATGCACCATTCATCAGGTGCACCCGGACGAGACGACATCTCCGAGGGGCTTCATAGACCTTCTCGGGGCGAGGGAGCGGGGTGAGCTGGAGCTTGATAAAACCGCTAAAGATATATTTGAAAGCTGCTTTTTGTGTACCAACTGCGTAGATGTTTGTCCCAACTCTTTGCCAACCGATATGGTAATAGAGGAGGCAAGAAAAGAGATAGCCGACAAGTACGGCATAGCCTGGTTTAAACGTCTCTTCTTCTTCCTTTTAAGGCATCGAAAAATTATGGATATAGCCAGCAAACTCGGGTATGTTTTTAAAGCATGTGCTGTTAAGAGCAACGATAAGTACGGCGGGCTCACTCCTCGTTTCAATCTGCCGATTATCAAAAAAGATAGGCTCCTTCCATCTATGGCGAGCAGAAGCGTGCTCAACTCTTACAAAGAGAGTATAGATAATGGAGGCAAGGGGCGTGTAGCCGTCTTTATAGGGTGTCTCGCCAACTACAACTACACGGGCATAGGCCACTCTTTGGTAAAGATTCTAAAGCGTCTTGAAATAGATATATTTTTCGCCAAAGAGCAAAAATGCTGTGCGGCGCCTGCATACTTTACGGGCGACTTCGCTACCGTGGAGGTTCTAGCCAAAAAGAATATAGAGTATTTTGAGAGCTTCATAGATGAGGTAGACGCCATAATAGTACCTGAAGCTACATGCTCTGCTATGATAAAGCATGACTGGGCTATATTTTTTAGAAACAGAGGTATGAATGAGTGGGCAGAGCGTGCCAAGAAGCTCAACGAGAAGATCTACATGGCTACAGAGTGGCTGGCAAACCATACGGAGTTGCCCTCACTTCTTGAAAGTAGCGGCGTCGCGAGCGATCTGCTGGTAACCTACCACGACCCGTGTCATGCAAGGAAGGTGCAGGGTATCTACAAAGAGCCCAGAGCTCTTCTTGGCAAAAACTATACTCTTAAAGAGATGAGCGATCCAAACCGCTGCTGCGGCTTCGGAGGGGTTACGATACAGACAGAGAAGTTCCACTTAGCTGAAGCTGCCGGAAAGCCGAAAGCGGCAATGATAAACGAGACAGGAGCCGACATAGTAGCTGCCGAGTGCAGCGCCTGCAGAATGCAGATTGGCAACTCTTTGTACCGGGCCGATTCCAAGGCGGTTTTTAAAAATCCTATCGAGCTTATAGCAGATGCTCTGGAGGCCCAAGATGCTTAAAACTATTTTACCTTTGGTTTTTCTGCTCTTTTTTGCGGGGTGTGCCGCCACGAACGGTCCGAAAAGCGGCGATGAGTGCGTCGAAGAGCTTTACGGGTCGCCGTGGAGTCTTACGATGATAGATAATGAAGAAGTTAGACTT